>JALOTV010000017.1 GCA_025457685.1 Opitutaceae bacterium | reverse complement strand
CTCTGGCCGCGCGATTTCGTGGCCGCCGCGCGCGGCATGGATTTTCTGCCCTGGCTGGTCGATCTCGTGCGCCAACCGGAAACCGTATCCAACCACTGGATACCGTGGGTTTTCCTGCCCTTGGCGACGCTGGTCTTGCTGGCCGCGCGCCGGGCGGTGACGGCCTTCGAGGCCTATTTCACGGTCTTGTTGCTTTGCCTGCCCTCGATCCATCCCTGGTATTTCGTGTGGCTCGCGCCTTGGGCGGCGGTGACCGGCAACCCGGCGACGCGCTGGCTGAGCCTTAGCGGCTTTGCGTATTTCTGGGTCTGGCGCACCCACGACCTGACCGGTCGTTGGGAGACGGGCGTGGCGGAGCGCCTGCTGCTCTGGGGCCCCTTTCTGGCCGGCCTAGCCTGGATGGGTTGGCACGCGCTGAATGCCCGTCGAGGCGAGCTTAGGTCCGAACGTAAGTAAAATTCTTGGCAGTTTCGTCCAAGTTGAGGCGTGATTTCGCCGCCGAAGGTCGCCTGAATTTACCTAAATTCCGAATGGCTAGCGATTCCCCTTCATCCCCCGCTCCCGCCGCCGCTGATCGACACATGCCCTCGGGGCTGGCAGCGGAGCAACCGGCGCTGGTGCTCGAAGCCGGCCGCGCCTCCGCCCACTACTGGCGCGATCTCTGGCGTTACCGGGAGCTGGCCGCCTTCCTCGCCTGGCGCGATGTGAAGGTTCGCTACAAGCAAGCGGTGCTTGGAGTGGCTTGGGCCGTTATCCAGCCGGCCGTGCAGACCATCCTGCTCACATTCGTCTTCGGCAAACTCGCCCGGATGCCCGACGGCGGCGTGCCCTACGCTTTGCTTGTTCTCTGCGGCCTGCTGCCTTGGCAACTGTTCACCTCCGCGTTTAGCGGTGCGGGAAACAGCCTGGTCGGTAATTCGCACCTCATCAGTAAAGTCTACTTTCCTCGTCTCATCGTCCCGGTCGCATCCCTCGGCGTAGCCTTGGTCGATTTCACCATTATGCTAACGCTCTCGATTCCGGTCATCATGTTCATGCTGGGGCCGCCAGGCTGGCAACTGCTCCTGTTGCCCGCTTTTATTTTGCTCGCGCTTGTCATCGCACTGGGCGCCGGACTCTGGATCACCGCGCTGACGGTGAAATTCCGCGATTTCCGTTTCATCACCCCCTTTCTCCTTCAGATTGGACTATTCGTGACCCCGGTCGGTTTTCGCCCCGATTTCCTGCCCAACTGGCGTGATCTTCTCGCCCTGAATCCACTGTCCGCCGTGGTAGAGGGTATGCGCTGGTGCCTGCTCGCGGGCCGCACGGATATACACCTGTCAGGACTGTTTACCTCCATCGTTACCGCCGCGCTTCTGCTCGTCACCGGTCTCTGGTATTTCCGTCGCACTGAACGCCAGTTCGCCGACGTCATCTAGCCTTGGATCGCACCGCATGTCTCTCCCCGCCATCGAAGTCTCCGGCCTAAGCAAGCGCTACGTGATCGAGCACGAGTCGCGTCACGACAACCTGCGCGACACCCTCCATCACGCTGCGCGCAAGCTCTGGCGCCGCGCGCGCTGGGGCACCGGTTTCGAGCGCGAAGAATTTTGGGCGCTGCGAGACGTTTCCTTCTCCATCCAGCCCGGCGAAGTGGTTGGCATCATCGGCCGCAACGGCGCGGGGAAGAGCACCCTGTTAAAAATCCTTTCCCGAATCACCGAACCCACCTCGGGGAAGGTGGCCATAAGAGGCCGGGTCGCCTCTTTGCTTGAGGTGGGCACGGGCTTCCACCCTGACCTCACCGGCCGTGAAAATGTCTACTTAAATGGAGCCATCCTCGGCATGAGCCGGGCGGAAATAAGTAAGAAGTTCGACGAGATAGTGGCGTTCGCCGAAATCGAACGGTTCTTGGACACACCGGTGAAGCGCTACAGCAGCGGCATGTATGTCCGCCTCGCTTTCGCCGTGGCCGCGCACTTGGAACCGGAAATTTTGTTTTTGGACGAGGTGCTTGCGGTGGGCGACGGCAACTTCCAGAAAAAGTGCATCACCAAGATCAAGAATATTGCCGCCGAATCCGGACGAACTGTTCTGCTGGTTAGCCACCAAATGCAAAACATCGAGGCGATGTGCAACACGGGCATATTGCTGGAAGGAGGCAAGGTGGCCGAAGCAGGGCGTATCGGGCATGTGCTCGCCGCCTACGCCAATCTTTGGGGACGGACCATAGGCACAGTCGTGGAGAAAGCGGATCACATCGACCTGAAGCAGGTGCGATGGGAGCGGGACGTCGATTCGCGGCGGTCGGATGAGGATGTCTCCTTCGAACTCGCCTTCGATATCGGACCGATAAACCTGCCCAGCGTCGTTGTCGACTGTGCCATCTACAACGCTAGGGCGGAAATGGTGCTGCACCTCCAATCACACCAGTTGGGGCGGGAATTCTCCTTTGATCGCGACTCCAGCCCTACCCTGAAGGTCGTCATAAACGCCCCGATGCTCGCCCCCGGCGACTACTCGTTGACCGTATTCGTAGCCACCGCTGATCCCAACAACCGCAAAATTCTGCTCTGGATTGAAGGCATACCGGGGCTGCGCGTGAGCAACATCGCCCACTTCGGTCCATACCCAATGGTGACCCAACACCGCGGTTCGACCATACCCAAATTCGAATACCATAAAACGTCCTGACACCGCATGAACCCGATCCGCCGCTTGGCATGGCGAATGCGCCTCTGGCTTAAAACCCGCGACCGAGGACGAGTCGCCCTGCTGATGTATGCAGGCATCGTCGCCGACCAACTCGAACGCATGGGCGCCGGGCGGCTTCGCCTCCATTTCGCTCCGGGAGCCTGGCTGGAACTGCCCGCGGAATGGCCGCAGGTCCGGGATTTCGACCACATTCGCGCCCTCATCGACAAAGGCGCGAAGTTTGTCCGCGTAGACGACGGCAGGCTTCGCGTGCAAATCGACGCCCTCGTTTTTTTTCCCGCCACCGCCGAGGAACTTTTCATCCTGAGGGAAATTTTTGTCGAAGGCGTCTACCATCTGCGCCTCGCGCGGGAAAGCGTCGTGCTGGACATCGGCGGCAACGTCGGCACCGCGGCCCTTTGGTTCGCCCGCCAGCCTTTAGTGGCTCAAGTCCACACCTTCGAGCCGCTGCCGGACAACCTGGCCCGCTTGCAAAGCCACCTTGCCGCAAATCCCGAGGCGGCGAAGCGCTGCGTAGTCCACCCCTACGGCCTCGGCGCGAAGGAACAAACCATCAAGGTTCGATACCTGCCCTCCAGCCGAGGGAGCTTTTCCGTCGTGCACGGACTCGATGCGGTGGTGGATAAACGTCTCAAAATAGAATCTGCCGAGGCCGAGGCGGAGGTCGGCATCCGTCCTGCCAGCGTTTCCCTGCGCGACGTAGCCGCGGCCAATCCCGGCCGAGACATCGTGGCCAAAATCGACTGTGAAGGCGCGGAGGAGGAAATACTCGCGGATTTGGAAAAGGCGGACCTGCTCGGCCGCCTCCGGGCTATTATCATGGAGACTCACTTCGGGAACGGTAGCCGACTAGCCGACCTGCTCTCGCGAAACGGCTTCATGGTGTTTCAACCGCAGCCGGACTCAGCGGACCTAGGCTATATTGTTGCCTTCAAATCGGCGAGCACGGGCTGAATCGGCCACATGCGCCCGAAGGCCCTCGTCTACTTCTTGCACAACCCGATGCCGCCGCGCAGCGGCGCGCACCGCCGGTGTCTGCGCATGCTGCGCGGCCTGCGCGAGGCCGGCCACCACGTCACCCTCGCCAGCTCCACGCTCCACTCGGAGACGGAGTGGCGGCGCGATTCCGTCCGCGCCTTGATCGACGAGGGCTGGGCCGACCGCGTCGAAATATTTTCCCCCGGTCGCTGGGAACAGCGGGCCGATGCCCTGGAGCGACGCATTCGCCGGCGCATGCACCTCGGCCCGCGCGGACTCTTCGCCGAGGTGCCCTGCCCCCTCTCCCTGCGGGTCTGGTTTGGCGCCCTCGCCGCCCGCCTCCGGCCCGACCTCCTGCTGGTCAACTACGCCTGGTTCGACCAGCTTGCCCCCCCGGAAACGCCGGCTCGCAAGGTTATCGAGACCCACGACCTGCTGACCGTGAATCGCGTCCTGCGCACGGAGGTCGAGAGCCTGCTCGCGGCCCACGCCCGCGGCGAACCCTGCCCACGCCTCTTGGACGAGCGCTTCATGGACCACGCGCACACGGCACCCGCCCCCGATGAACTGGAGGTCTACGACCGCTACGACGACACCATCGCGATCAGCCCGGCCGAGGAAACGCTCCTGCGGGCGGGCCTGCGCCATTCCCGCGTGTGCCGCATCGGAGTGACGGAGGAGCCACGCCCGGCGGCAAACACCCGCGACGGGGCCTTTCTCCTCGCCGCCGGCCCCAACCCCTTCAACACCCAGGCCTGCCTCTATTTCGCCCGGAAGGTCTGGCCGCTGGTGCGCCGCGCCTGCCCCTCCGCCCGGGCCATCATCGTGGGCGGCGCGCGGCTCACGGATGACACCGTCGGCGAGGGCCTCGAAAAGGCCGGCTTCGTGCCCGAGGCTGAGCTTGCCCGGCTCTACGCCGCGGCGCCCGCCGCGGTCTCGTGCGTGTTTGCCGGCACCGGCCAGCAGGTGAAGGTCGTCGAGGCCCTGGCCCACGGCGTGCCCGTGGTAGCGCTTCGCTCCCGCACGCTCTCCCCGCTGCTCGTGGCGGGAGCGACGGGCGAGATCGCGAACGACGCCGCCGAGATGGCGGACCACCTCGCCAGGCTGTTTGACGACCGCGCCCGCCGCGCCCGCCTCGGCGCGGAGGCGCGCCTCCGCGTGGCCGCCGACAGCGACGCAAACCGCGCCTTGCCCGCGCTCTTCACGCGCTAAAGGCTGGGACGAAGACCGAAATGAGCCACCTTGGAAAACCCATCACCGTCCTCTCCGACGGAGCCATCTTCTCGCTCATGGGTGGAGGCGGCATCGCGCGCTACTTCAAGGAAATCTGGCGACGCGTCCCGGCGCGCGCCCCGGAGATACGCTTCGTGCTCGACTGGCCCGCCGCCGCCGGCCCCGCCCCTGCGGGCCCGGGCCTCTCCGTCGTGCGCGGTTTCCAGTTCCGCCCCGGCCGCCTCTTCATCCGGTGGAACGCCGCTCTGCACCGCCGCGCGCTGCGCGCGGTGCGCGCCGACATCTTCCACTCCACCTACTACGCACCCGCCCCCGTGCCAGTCCCCCGTGTGGTCGTCACCGCGCACGACCTGCTCGACGAACACTTCCACGACGGCTTCTCAGGCAATCCACGCCAATTCCGGCTCCAGTTGCGGCAAACTCTCGCCCGGGCCGATGCCGTCGTGGCTGTGTCCGAGACCACCCGCGCCGACGTCATCCGGTTCGCCGGCGTGGCCCCGGACCGGGTGGTCGTTTGCCCCCACGGCGTCTCACCCAGCCTCGGATCTCGCCCCGCCGAGGAACAAGTGGCGGCGTTTCGCGCCCGCCACCGGCTGGAGCGGCCCTACCTCCTCTACGTCGGCCGCCACAATTCATACAAAAACCTCTCCACCCTCATCGAAGGCTGGCGCCTCCTGCGCGAGTCGGGCCGGACATTCCAGCTCTGCTGCGTGGGCGACGACGCCGCGCTGCCTCCGCACCTTGCGGACTATGTCGCGCGCCATCGGTTGGCCTCCTCGCTCCGCCCCCTGCCTCGACTCGATGACGCCGAGCTGGCCGCCGCCTACGCCGGAGCCTCTGCCTTCGTCTTTCCCTCGCTCTGGGAGGGTTTCGGCCTGCCGATCATCGAAGCCGCCGCCGCGGGCTGCCCCCTGGTGCTTTCCGACATCCCGGCCTTTCGCGAGGTGGCCGGCGAACGCGCCTGCTTCTTCGACCCCTGCTCGCCGGTCTCCCTCGCCGACGCTCTTTCGCGAGCCCTGGCCGACCGCGAACACCCGCGCTGGACAAAGCAGGAGCTCGCCGGCCGCTTCGATTGGGACGCCTCGGCCGAGGCTCACGCGGCCCTGTTTCGCCGCCTAATGGCAACCTGACCCGCCGCCGATGCGTATCCTCTACGCCAGCGACGTCGTCCCCGCGGACACCACCTCGGGCGCGAAGGTGATGCACCGGCATCTCGTCCTCGCCGCGCGTTCGCACGAGGTGCTCGTTGCCCGCTTCGAAGACGGGCCGGCTACCGGCCTGCGCGAGCTGCGCCTCTCGTCGCGCCGGTGGATGCGGCGCGGCTTGGCCTCGCGCCGGCGCCGTCACTTCGCCGCGCTAGATGCCTGCCTCGGACTCCGCGCGCATGACGCCGAGCTCGCTCGCGCAGCGGCAGACTTCGGGGCGGACCTCGTTCTCACGGTCGCGGAGGGCGGGCTCTGCCACAACGCCCGGCGCGTGGCGCGTCGGCTCGGCCTGCCCCTCGCCGTGGTCTATCACGACTGGTCGCCCGATTGGCGCGACCACCCGAGGTGGAGCCGGGACTGGATCGAGCGCGCCTTTATCCGCCTGCACCGGGAGAGCCGCACCTCCCTGTGCGTCTCGGCACCCTTGCTCGCCGCGCTCGGGGAGAGGCCCGGGGCGCTGGTGCTGCCGCCCTTGCCTGATCCGACTCCGCTTTCGCCAGCCCTCGCGCCCGAGCATTTCGGGCCCGCGGTCTACGCCGGTGTGCTCAACGGCTTGGTCGAGCCTGAGGTGAGGGCCTTGGCCGCGCACTGCTTGGAGACGGCGGGCGCGGACGCCCCATTGCGCTTTTTCGGCCCCCGGCCCCACTGGGGGGACGCGTTGGACGAGCGCCTGGCCCGGGCCGGACTTTACCTCGGATTTCAGTCTGCCGAAGTCTTGCAGGCCGCCCTCTCTGCGGCCGCCTGCCTGCTCGTCATCATGCCTTTCGGAGCCGCCTCACGCCGCTTCACCCGGCTCAGCTTCCCCTCGAAACTGGTGGAATACACCCACTTCGGCCGCCCCATCGTCGTCTGGGGTCCGGCCGATTGCTCCGCCGCGCTCTGGGCGCGGGAAACCGGGGCGGCGATGGTCGTTTCAGACCCCGATCCGCGCGCCGCGATGGATGCGCTGACCCGGCTCTCCACGCCGCGCTGCGAGGAAGCCGCGCGACTCGGCAAGGCCGCTCGACAGGCCTACGAAACCCTGTTCAGACCAAGCGTTATTCATGAACGATTCGAAGCCGCGCTTCTGGCGACGCTAGCCGATCGGTCCGCCACTTTCGATCACCCATGACGCTGCCTTCAGCCATGCACGGAGCGACATATGGTCGGATCGGTTGGCTGCTCAGACGCGCCGCCACCCGCTTGGTCGGCCATGGCCCTCGCACGCTGGGTTCGGCGAAGCCATACGCCCCCAAGGCTCCCGCCCAGGCCCCGGAGATTTTCACCACCACCGCGACCGGCCCCATCCAGGCCGACTGGCCGGCGCAAGTGTCGCGGTGGCCCAAAATCCAGGCCCAGGCTCCCGAGCGTCGCCTTTTCGTCGTGGAAAACGCCGGCCTATACGACGACGATGGCGCGATCTACGACCTGCGCACCCGCCGTGCGTTTGTGGAAACCCTGGATTACTGGCACATCCCGGCCTCGCGTCACCCGGCCCTCGCGCTGCGCGCCGCCTTGCCTGCGCGTGATCTCGCGGGGCTAAGTCTCTTTCTCGGCGGCCTCGGCGGCCAGACCTTCTACCACTTCCTTGTCGATCATCTACCCCGCCTCGCCCTCTTCGCGCCCCTCCTTGGCGAAGCCCGGCGTCTGATCGTCCAGAGCCATATAGAGCACAACAAACTCGCCTGGCTGCGGGAGGCGGGCTGCACGCTGCCGGTGGAATGGCTCGGCCCGCTGGACCACCTGAAGTGCGAACGCCTGGCCTTCACCGGCCGCATCAACGGCCTCTACGGCGCGACCCCCTGGACGCTTGCCAGCCTCGCATCGCTGTTTCCGCCACAGGCCGCCCCCGCCCGTCGCGGCCGCCACCTCTGGGCCGGCCGGCTCGGCGCGCACGCGCGCGCCGTGTCCTGGGAGGGCACGCTCATCGACCGCCTGCCAGCCCCTTGGGAAGCCGTCGACTTCGCTGTGCTTTCGCCCGCGCAGGTGCGTGCCACCATGGCGGAATGCGCCGTCTTCGCGGGCCTGCATGGTGCCGCCTTTGCCAACCTCGCCCTCGCGCCGGCGGGTTTGCGCGTGCTGGAGGTGTTTTCGGCCCCCAATTACGCTTGGTATCCCGCCATCTCCACCCTACGCGGCCACGACCACAATGTCCTTTTCGCCGCGAACCCCGAGGCCGTTCTTTCGCGCCTGAACACCATCGCCCGATGAGACCGCCATTGCTCGCCCATCGCCTTTGGTAAACGACACGCAAGCCATGCCCGACGCCCCCCCGCCCATGTCCCACGGACAGTTTAACGAAGACGTCCTGCTGGGGCAAATCTTCTGCCACGAGCCTCGCGGTGTCTGTCTCGAAGTCGGCGCGTTCGACGGAGTGACCGGCAGCGCCACGTATACGTTCGAGCAGCGTGGATGGACGGCCATTCTTGTCGAACCTCTACCCGAAATGGCAGAATTAATCCGAGCCCGTCGCCGCGGCCCGTTTTTCTCCGCCGCAGCCGGAGCGCGGGAGGGAAAGGTCGAGTTTTTTCGCGCCCGCCACGACATGGCCACTTCATCCATAGTCGCCGCGCCTCTTCGCGATTCGTCCGGACCCTCCTGTCCCGGGACACTCGACAAATTTGTCGTTCCCGCGATTACCTTGGACCGGGTTCTGCGCGAGTCTGGCGTGGCGCGGCTAGACTTCGCGACGATCGACGTCGAGGGGCACGAACTTTCCGTCCTGCACGGCTGGGATCTGGATCGCTGGCGGCCACGTGTCATAATCCTTGAGGATAACTCCCGCGGGCTCGATCCGTCGGTGCGACTCCACCTGCGTGGTCGCGGCTACGTCTGCTTCCATCGCACCGGGGTCAACGATTGGTATGCGCGCCTAGAGGACACCGCGCTAGCTCGCCCCGGCGCGCTCCTGCGCCGCGCCATGTGGCGCCGGTGGCGGCGGTTTCGCCCTATCCTACGCGGTTTTTCGCCTGCTTTCTTGCGCGCTTTTGGCCGTCGCTACCTTTCTCTAGGCGACTAACACTCCGCTGCAATGTCACCCTTAGTCAGCCTCCGCTGCCGCCTCGCCTCTTGGTTGCTCGATCGGCGCTTCGACCTGCGTTATGCGATGGCCAATCGCGTGTGCCCGGACACCGCCGACATCGTCCTCGCCTCCGGCCGGCGCATCCCACCGATACCGCTCCCCGCTTTTTCCCATATTTTCTACCATCAGGCATCGGTCGAGACCGAGTGCGCTGAGAATTCTCTCCGGACCCTGCTTTGGAATATTCCGGAGACCGACGAGGTCATACTTTACGACAAGGGCGGAACCCTGCCCGCATCGTGCTTCGACCTGCTATCGCGCCAGCACTGGCGAAGCTGGGCGATTCATCGCGAACTGGACCCACAGATGGCGTCCTACACCTATGGCATGAACCATAGCGTTCCCATGGCGCGCGCCCCGATCGTGATGGTCTGGCGCAGCGACTACGTCTACCCCAAGGGCCTGTATGAGCGATACACCGAACTCATCCCGAATCACGACATAGTCCTGCCCTACTCGGTGTTTATCGGCGGCCCGCATGTTCGCGCGAACTTTGTCCGCGACCACTGGGACAAGTTGGATAACTACGACCCTGCGTTCTGGCGCGCAAACGCGGCGGAGGAATACTCCATCTACGAGAGCCAGGATCCCGTCCACTTTGCCGTCCGCTCAAGCGTCTGGCGCAAACTCGGGGGACTAAACCACCTGCTTTGGGGCTATGGCTGGCAATTTGGAGAATTTGCCGCGCGGTTGCGCCGCAAACTGCCGGCCCGCCGGGTGCGCTACTTCGACCATGCTCCGCCGGTTCATCAAAACCACGCATCCTCCCTGATGG
Source organism: Opitutaceae bacterium (assembly GCA_025457685.1). Lineage (GTDB taxonomy): Bacteria > Verrucomicrobiota > Verrucomicrobiia > Opitutales > Opitutaceae > IMCC26134_A. The sequence continues at coordinate 10,036 of JALOTV010000017.1, read as the reverse complement.
TGCGGACCGAAGGCTACACGGAACGCAAGGCTCAGGAAGATCACGAAGGCAGACGACGCTTCGCCCGGTTTCTGGGCGGCGAGCACCTGTTCCGCTGCTACGAATACAAGTGGAACCAGAAGCTTCCCCCCATTCCACCAGAGCTTCGCCGCTGATCGCCATCATGATGGTTCAAAGCATCCTTATCCGATTGGAGCGCCTGGGCTCCGCTCTCCGGGTGGCTCTGGCCCGCGCCTGCGGGGCGGAGATAGGCGAAGGCTGTCACCTGGAACCCGGCGCCGATCTTCGTCCCGGGCTTGATTTGGCGCGCCGAGGTCGCGTGCGGGTGTCGCTGCGCTGCCGCTTCGCACGCGGGGTCACGCTTCGACCCTACGGAGGATCCATATCGGTCGGCCGCGACACTTTCCTCGGTGAAGGCGTCGTCATCTACGGCCACGGTGGCGTCGAGATCGGTGACGAATGCCTCGTCGCCATGCACTGCCGCATCCTCTCTTCCGAGCACACCCTCGCGCCCGCGGGCGTGGCCGTTCGCACCCAGCCGGACATCCCCAAGCCCACCCGCCTCGGACGCGACGTATGGCTTGGCGCTGGCGTGACGGTCACCGCCGGCGTCACCATCGGCGAAGGTTGCGTCATCGGCGCCGGCGCGGTCGTGACTCGCGATCTCCCGCCTTTCGCCATCGCGGTCGGCGCTCCCGCTCGCGTCATCGGCAACCGCCCTTCGGCATGAAACTCTCCGTCCTCCTCTGCACCCACAACCCCCGCCCGGCCTACATCGGCCGTGTGCTCGACGCGCTCGCCGCCCAGGCCGCTCCGCCCGACTGGGAATTGGTCGTGGTGGACAACCGCAGCACCCCGCCCCTTCGCGACTGGCTTGACCTCTCCCGCTTCCCCGGCGCACGCCTCCTGCACGAGCCGGAGGCCGGCTTCACTCCCGCCTTGGTCCGCGCCGTCGAGGCCGCCGCCGGCGACGTCTGCCTTATGCTGCACGACGACAACGTGCTTCCCCCCGGTTATCTCGCCGAGGTCGCGCGCATCGGCGTCGAATGGCCCCGGCTCGGTGCCTGGGGCGGCGGTTACGAGCCGGAATATGAGACGGCGCCAGACCCCGCCCACGAACCTTTCCTCGCCTACCTCGCCGTTCATCCCGTCAAACAGGAACGCTGGTCGAACGCGCTCTACGACTACGGCGCCACCCCCACCGGCGCCGGCATGGCTGTGCGCACCCACATCCTCCGCCGCTACACCGCCACCGTCCGCCACGACGACCGCCGTCGCAGTCTGGGCCGCCACGCGGCCCACATCACCTCCTGCGAGGATTTCGACATCGCCTTCACCGCGATCGACCTCGGCTACGGCACCGGCGTCTTCCCCTCGCTCATGCTCCGTCACCTTATTCCTGCGGGACGCGTGCAGCGCGACTACCTCGTGCGCTTGGTCGAAGGGCACGCTTACTCGACCGTTTTGCTCCACTCCTTCCGCGGCGTCCCCGCGCCCGTAGCTCGCGGACCGCTCGCTGCCCTCCGCCGCTGGCGGCGTCGCCATTCGCTCTCACCGGTCGAGCGCGAAGTCGAGGCGGCCTACCGCACCGGTGAGCTGCGGGCCCACGCCGTGCTAAGGCGCTCCCGGACCGCATCCTGAAACCCGCCTCGTTTCCCTCCGCCGTCGGCCCGGCTCAGCGCACTTCTCCCGCTTCGGTCCCGCTCTTCAAGCTGAGCCAATCCAAGGCGAGCGACACACCCAGCACCCGCGACACCCAGCGCAGCCGCGCGCCCCGGTCGGCGATGTGGTCCACCCCGCAATATTCCGCCAACATGGCGGCGCTCCGCGCTGGAGCAAGGTCGCCACGCAAGCGCATCTGCCAGGCCAGTGCCAAGGCCGACGGCCCCAATTGCCTTCGTAGCTCGGCCGGCCAACGCGCCGCGAGGTCGGCCAAGCACTTCACCTTCAGTCGAGATACGCGGTCCGCCGCCACCGCGTGAAAGGTCGAGCTCGGTCGCAGTCGCCACTCGGTCAGCACGTGGTCCGTATAAACAAATTCCAAATCGCTCGCCGCCAGTCTCAGCAGAAAGTGCAGGTCTTCGTGGATGCGCAGAAATTCCTTGAAGCCGCCCAGCCGCCGCAACGTCTCGCGAGGACACACCATGGCGTTAAAAGTCACGAACCGCTCGAGGAAATACCCGACGCGCTCCTCCCCCCGCGGCAAATCGGCAAACCGGTCCTCGCGCGCCTCCGACGCGCCCTCCCACACCCGCCGATACGCGCAAAACGAAACACGCCCGGGGCCCGCCTCCTTCAGGAGCGCGCGCGCCAGGTCTGGATCGAGCCGGTCGTCCACATCATGGAAATGCACATACTCGCAGCTCGCCGCCTCCAGTAGCCGGTTCCGCGCGTGGGCCGCGCCACGGTTCACAGTGCCACGGATCACCCGCTGCCCGGCCTCCTCCAGCCGACTCGCCGTGCCGTCGGTCGAAGCGTCGTCGTAGAAAATCACCTCGTCGTAGGGACGAGTCTGCTTCGCCACCATCGCCAGGAAAGGCGCGATGAAGCGCTCCGCGTTGTGACACGGCACAAGCAGGGACAGCCGCTTCATGGCCGCCCCCCCGCGCGCAGCTGCTCCACGAAAGCCGCGATCCGCCGCGCGTGGGCATCGAAGGTAAAGTCGGCCAGCAGCGCCGCGCGCGCCCGTCGTCCCAGCGCCTCGCGCCCGGCGTCGTCGCCCAGCAGGGCCAGCGCCTTCCGACGCGCATCCTCCCCGCCCGTCGTCCACATGATCGCGTCGCCAAAAATCTCCCGCCCCGTGGGCAGCAGATCAGAAAGAATGGCGCATTCGCAGGCGGCCGCCTCGAAAATACGCGAGGTCGGCATGTCCGCGGCGAAGTGGCTGTCGCCATGGACCGAAAGCACGACCTTCGACGAGCAGTAGAGAGCCGGCACCTCCGGCGGCGGGATGGGGCCCCGCGCCAGCGCGGCGTAGCGCGTGCCTTCCCAGCCCGAACCGTGGATCGCCAGCTCCAGCCCCGGGATATCCAGCAACGGGTCCAGATACCGCGCCAGCGTGGCCTGACTGCGCCCCACGATGTTGTTGGCGCAAAAAACCACGTCCCTCAGCTTCCGCACCGCCGGCACCGGACGATAGGCCTCAGGGTCGGCCGACATCGGCAGCCACAGCTTTTCCCTCGCGCCCGAACCCGCCATTTCGGCGCGCGAGGCGAAGAGAAACCCGGAGAAACGCGGATCGCGCTCCGCCAACCGGAAGTGCCCGGGCACTTGCGCCCAATACAGGTTCAGACAGGAGCGCGGCAGCTCCACCCGATAGGGCAGGCCGGGGATTTCGCCCGTCGGATACATTGCGATCATGACGTCGAACCCCCCGCGCGCGATGCGGTGGGTCTGCGCGCTCACCACCTCCGCAGTATGCCCGAGGCGACGGAACCCGTCGGCCAAGCCGCGCGCCATGCACTCATCTCCCCACACCATGCCATGATAGCTATTGATCACCACGGTCTGCACCCCCACGCGATAACGGCCACGCCGCAGCCTGCGCCGCCACCCGGGGTAGCGCCCGACAGCGATCGCCCTCGTGACGCCTTCGTCACCCCAAACGCGAGAACGTCGCCCCAACGCCCGCAGTATTCGCCTCAGCATAAAAACCTCCGATAAACTCGTAAGTCCGCATCCTCGGCACGGACGGCTATGCATGTGAGAGAGTTTTCCATCGGCGATGCTGGTTTCGAGCACGATGGCGCACCCCTGCTCCGTCAAGGTGTCAGCGCCCCATGTGGACAAATCGCGCCAAACCGAGGCTTGAATCCACCGGGCTTTCACCGACCCATAGTCCCCGCTGGGCAGACGCAGCCACACCGCCGCCCAGCCGCTCGATGCCCATCCTCCTCACCGTCATCCTCTGCACGCGCGATCCGCATCCGGCCCGCCTCGCGCGCACCTTGGAGGGCCTCGCCGGACAAACTCTGGCCAGCGCCAGCTGGGAGTTGCTCCTCATCGACAACGGCTCCTCACCCGCCCTTCATCCTCGTTCCTTGCCCTCTCCTGGCCCCGCCCTCGCCAACCTGCGCGTCGTCCCCGAGCCCGTCCCCGGCCTCACCCCCGCCCGCCTGCGCGGCATCGCCGAGGCCCGTGGCGACGTTCTTGTCTTCGTCGATGATGACAACGTCCTCGCCTCCGGCTACCTCGCCTTCGCCGCCTCCGCTTTCGCATCCTCCCCGCGGCTCGCCGCCGCCGGTGGTCCCGTCCGCGCTGAATTCGAGACGATCCCGCCTGCGTGGACCACGGAGTTCCACGGTCTCCTCGCCCTGCACGACCACGGCTCCGTCCCGCTCTTTGCTTCGGGCGGCCCCGGTGCACCCTGGCCCTCCTTCGCACCCGTGGGGGCCGGACTCTGCCTGCGTCGCGCCGCCGGCCTCGACTACGCCGCCCGCGTGCGCGCCGACCCCGCCCGCGCCGCCCTGGACCGCCGCGCCGGCCAACTCACCTCGGGCGGCGACAACGACATCGTGTTCACCGCCCTGCGCGCCGGCGGCGACGTCGCCTACCTCCCCGAGCTCGCCCTCACCCACCTCATCCCCACCGGTCGCGTGCAACCCGACTACCTCGTCCGCCTCAACCGCGCCATCCAGCGCTCGTGGGTGCGCGTGCTCGCGCTGCATGAGGCATGCCCTTGGCGCCCCATACCGCGCTGGACGCTGCCGCTTCGTTTCGCCCGCGCATGGCTACGCGCCTGCCCGTGGCGCGGCCCGGCCGAGCGCGTGCGTTGCGCCGGCCTCATAGGCCGCCTGGAGGGCCAAGCCGACCTCACCGCATGAGCCGCGCACCCCGCATCGGCCTGCTCGCGTCGTCTCTGCGCGGATACAACACCCTCGACGGCGGCATTGGAGCGCACTTCGCAGACCTCGCGGTCGCCTTGGCAGCCGAGGGTGTTGCCGTCACTGTCATCACCCCCTCTCCCGAGCTAGGCGCGACGGCCCGCGAGGCGGACCTTGCCGGCATCGACATCGTCCCGTTTTCCTTTCCGTTGCCTCGTTGGTTGGATCGCCTCGCTGGTCTGCGCTGGAGGCTCCACACCGCCGTGTCCCGCCGCTGGAAAATACGTGCCGCCTCCACCGAGCTTCTCGCCGCCCACCGGCTCAGATCCTTCGATTGCGTGGAGACGTCGTCCACCGGCGCCCTCGCCCTGGGCGCCCTGGCCGCGCGCGACCGGCCTCCCCTCGTCGTCCGCGTATCTACGACCGCAGACCAACTCGTTTCCCACAATGGCGGCCAGCCCGGGTGGCATGACCGCCTTGAGCAAGCTTGGGAACTCCGCCTCGTGCGCGGTGCCGAAAGGGTGATCACCCACACCCCAGGACACCGCGACGAAATCTGCGCGCGCTGGGGACTGGAGCCCGCCACGGTGGCCGTCGTGCCCCACGGCATCGCGCTCCCGCCCGCGCATGAAGTTCCTCCGCCTGTCGCCCGCCCCGTCCGCTTCCTGTTCGTCGGACGTTTCGAACACCGCAAAGGTATCGACGTTCTGCTCGCCGCTATCCCGCAGGTGCTTGCCGCCGAGCCAGATGTCCATTTTACTTTGGCCGGTCTCGATACGGGGAACCGCGGGCGCGACGTTTTCCTTTCGCAAAATCCCCGCCTGCGTGAGCATGTCGACTTCGCCGGCCGACTCGACGCCACCGCGCTACGCGCGGCCTACCGCTCCTGCGACGTCTTCGTCGCCCCCTCCCGCTACGAATCCTTCGGCTTAACCTACGTTGAGGCCATGGCCTGGGCAAAGCCCGTTTTAGGCTGCCGGGCCGGCGGCGTGCCCGATGTCGTGATCGACGAGACCACCGGGCTGCTTGTCCCCCCCGGAGATACCCCCGCGCTCACAGCCGCCCTTCTCCGTCTCGCCCGCGATCCCGCGCTTCGCGCCCGGCTGGGCTCCGCCGCCCGCGCCGATGTGGACGCACGATTCTCTCGCCAGACTCTCGCCCGCGCGAGCCTGGCCGTCTACCGTGCCACATCTCCCGCCACGCCATAGCTCAGTCCAATGCTTCAATCGGTAAAATCACGGCTCCGGCAACAGCGCCCCACTCCGCTCACCCTTAAACTGCTGCCAGGGAGTTCCAAATGGTTCGGCCCTCCGCGCGCCAGATCAACAGGCGCGAAACTCGCCGAAGACCAGGCAACCGTTCGCCTATTAGGGATCGAGCGCGTCCGACTGGCGGAGCCTGTCTGGTTGGGTCCCCCGAAAATCACATGGCTGGGCCTGCCCTTGTCAAACGACTCAAAGGCCTTCACGCTCGAGGCGTCGGATGCTCGGCTCCTGGCGCCAAACGGCAATGTGGTGCTTGCCGATGATACTTGGGTAACCGACTGCGGCTTCTACCCTTGGGATCCAGATGCTCCGCAAGCATTCCGCTACCATCCCCTTTTTCTGCGAAAACGCAGCCCGAAGCTGCGCCGCCTCGCCGGCCTCACGCTCTCCCTCGCCGGAGATTACACCGCTTATAGTTACGGTCACTGGCTTCTCGACTCGGTTCCGCGCCTGAAATTGGTCGAGGAGGCCGGCTACCGTCTTACAGATTTCGATCATATTTATTTCCCATGTCCCGGTCCGGTCGCTCGTCGCCTCGCGGTGAAATTCTGTTTCCGCCCTGATCAACTCATTCTTGAACCTTGGACGGATGACGTCCTTTGCGAGCGTCTGGTGGCCACTTCACATCCCGGCCTGCCTGGCTTCACCCCGGCATTTGCGGCGGAAACTTTGGCCCTCGCTCAAAATGCCGCCGGCCAGATTACTTCCGGCAGGCGCATAGCGATACTGCGCGATGGTTATGGCCGTAATTTGCTCAACCGAAGCGAGCTTTACCCGCTTTTGCTGGAGCGCGGATTCGAGCTGCTCGACCCGCGCAAGGATCACGATATCCCCGAGCGATGCCGTGATGCCGAGGTCATTTTCAGCATCGAAGGCTCAAACGCCTACGACCTTCTCTTTGCGAGGCCCGGCACGCGTGTTCTCATCATAACTTCGCCTTATCACGACACGTTTCCCTACCCACAATCGGCGGCGGGTGCCGCGGGACTTCGTCTCTTCCTTCTCAACGGCTCACCGATTCCCGATGTCCAGGCAAACGCACAAAACGACTTCTTGGTTGCTCCGTCAGACCTCTCTCGTGCGCTCGACATTCTGCTAGCCTGATACTCATGAGCCGCCCCGATCTCTCCGTCGTCATCCCCGTCTACAATCGCGGCGCGCTCGTCCGGCACACCCTCGCTTCCGTCCGCGCCGCCTCCGACGGTCTGCGCGTCGAGACCGTCGCCGTGGACGACGGATCCACCGTTCCTCTCTCCGAAGACCTTGCCCGCATGGGCATCGCCGTCGACCGCCTGGTCCGCCAGGAAAACTGCGGCCTGCTCTTCGCCCGTCTCGCGGGCTTGGAAGCCGCCGGCGGTCGCCACGTCCTATTCCTCGATTCCGACGACCTCGTATCCGCCGAAAAACTACGCGCCCACGTCGCCGCCCTCGACGCCGGGGCAGACGTCTCCTACACCGACCATGCCGGTCAGGCCTTGGCCGACGAGACCGGTCCCGTCGGCCCGCACGATCCGCGCGAAATCCTGCCCGACGCCGCTTCGGTCGCGCATTTTTTTCTCACCATCCAACCCCCGCCTCACTCGCCCGCCTTTCGCGCCGACTACTTGCGCGCGCGCATCGCGGCCGCCCCCTTCCCGCCATCGGCGCTCTACAACCCCGTCGCCGAGATTTGGTTTTACCACGTCTGCGCGCCCTACCCCGGTCGCGCCGTCAAATGCCCGGGCCTCGCCCTCATCGGTCGCCACCCAGGCCCGCGACTCACCAACCAATGGGAGAAACTCGCCGTGGCCTCGCTCGCGGTCCAAGAGGCCTTCGCCCGCACCGCGCCCGCCGACACGCCCGAGTCCCGCGACGCACATGCGCGCTTCGCCGCCAAGGCCTTTGACTCCTGGCGCCGCCTTCCCACGGGCTTCTCGGCCGAATTCCGTGAGCGCCAGCTGGCCCTGTTTCGCCGCTCCCCCGCCGCACCGCCGCTCCATGAGCTTGGCGGCAAGACTTTCAGGAAGGCCGCCACGTTGCTCGGTCCGGTCGCGGCCGGCCGTCTCTTCCGGCTGCGCAACGGTCCCTACTCCGCTTGCCGCACGCTCGCCGACGCGGCCCTTGTCGCCCTGCTCGCCCGCCTACCCTCCCCATGAAACCGAGCCTGCCCACCCCCGGTCGACTCCTCTATCTGGGATACCACCTCCCGACGGCGTGGCTCGGAGACCTGATCCGCGACGGCGGACCGCGCCAGCGACGCCTCACCGAGGCCGGCCGCCTCGCCATGATCGAGGCCGCCCGTCACCTTCGCCCCCTTCCGCTTCCGTCCGCCGACGCGCCAAGAATCCATTTCCTGACCGGTGCCCGCTACTGGCATCAAACCGCGTTCCTGCTCGTCTCGCTCACGCCGCACCTCTCCTGCCGCCCCGTCATCCATGACGATGGCACGCTCGACGGTCCGACCATCGACGCCTTGTTCAAGTTCTGCCCGTTTGCCGACATCCGCCGCCATGCCGCGACCGAAGCATGCTTGGAGCAGCTCTTGCCCGCGCTCCGCTTTCCTTGTCTCCGCGCGCGCCGAAACGAGTGGGTGCTTTTTCGCAAATTGCTCGACGTCCATGTCGGAGAGTCCGGTTGGAACCTGTTTCTGGACTCCGACCAGCTCTGCCTCGGTCACCCTCGCCTGATCGCCGACTGGCTGCGCTCGCCCTCCGCGCCGCTCCACATGACAGACGTGGGCGACGCCTACGGCTGCCCGCCCGAAATACTGGACGGCATCGCGGGGCGTCCGGTGCCCCGGAGGCTCAACACCGGCATCCTCGGCCTCCATTCAGCCGACATCGACTGGTCCCGGCTCGAATGGCTCTGCGGCCGTCTGGATGCCATCGGCCGGCCCCATTACTACCACGAACAAGCCCTCACCGCCCTGCTGCTCGCCGACCATCCCGAAAGACTCGCCACCCCTTTGTCTGACTATGTGGTTCTGCCCTCCGCCGCGGAGGGACGCACGCCCCGCGCCGTCTGGCATCACTACGTGGCGCAATCTAAGCGTTGGTATTATCAACTCCGCTGGCGCGAATTCGCCACCAAGTCATGACGCCGCTCGTCTCCATCCTGATTCCCGCCTTCGATGCGGCCCCGTGGATTGAGACCACCCTCGCTTCCGCGCTCTCCCAGACCCATCCGCGGTGCGAGATCGTCGTCGTGGACGATGGTTCTCGCGACTCCACCGCCGCCCTGGCCAAGGCCGTTGCCCATCGCCACCCCGACCGCCTCGTCGTCGCCTCCCAGCCAAACTCCGGCGCTTCCGCCGCCCGTAACCACGCCCTCCGCCTCGCCCGCGGCGACTTCATCCAATACCTCGACGCCGACGATCTGCTCTCCCCTCGCAAAATAGAGCTTCAACTCGCCCGCCTCACCCACGCCCCCAAAGGCTCCGTGGCCACTTGCCGCTGGGGCCGCTTCAACGCCAACCCGACCGCCGCCCGCTTCGTCGACACCGAGGTGTTTCGCGACTTTGAACCGCTCGAGTGGCTGCTGCTCCACGCCTCCAAGGCACGCATGATGCATCCCGCCACGCCCCGCGCCATCGTCGAACGCGCCGGCCCGTGGGACGAAGCCCTCTCCCTCAACGACGACGGCGAATACTTCGCGCGCGTCGCCCTCGCTTCGAGTGGGATCGCCTTCGAAAGCGATCCCGCCGCGTCCACCTATTACCGCTCGGGCTTGGCCGGCTCGCTCAGCCGCCGCCGCTCGGCCGCTGCCTGCGCCTCGCTGCACCACACCGCGGAGTTGCTCGAGCAGCACATGATCGCGCGGGAAAACTCCCCTAGGGTGCGCGCAGCCCTGGCCGACCACTGGCGGCACATATGCTACGAACTCTATCCCGACGCCCCCCGCCTGTCGCGCGACGCCGAGGCGCGTTCCGACGCCCTCGGCGGATCGACCGTGCCGCCGCCGCTCGGCGGA
>JALOTV010000209.1 GCA_025457685.1 Opitutaceae bacterium | reverse complement strand
TCGCCCATGAGCGACCAGCCGCGCAGCACGAGGAAACAGGAGAGCACGGCGCAGACGGCGGCGATCAGCGATCCCACTGCGAAGGCGCGCAGCATGAACCCGTGTTGAAACGGGGAAGCGAGCAGGTCGAGGAGCTCGGGTGCGTTCATGGCGGGGACAGCGGATCGGGCGTAGGCGCGACCAGGCACAACTCGCGGCGGGCGCGGCGGGCGGCGAGCAGTCCGTGGCGCGGGGAGAAGACGAACGCGCCGAGGAAAACGAGGGTTTGCAGCACGACGATGCAGCCTCCGGTGGCGCCATCGAGGAAGTAGCTCGCGTAGGCTCCGGCGGCGGCGGTAACGGCGCCGAGCGCGGCGGCGAGGCAGAGCATTTTGCCGAAGCGATTGGTGAGGAGGTAGGCGGTGGCGCCCGGCGTGATGAGCATGGCCACGACCAGGATGGCGCCGACGGCCTGCAAGGCGGCGACCGTCGTGGCGGAGAGCAAAATGAGCAACGTGTAGTGCAGGCGCCGGACAGGCAGTCCGAGCACGCGGGCTTGGTGGGGATCGAAGCTGAAGAGAAGCAGATCGCGCCACTTTACCGCGACTACGGCGAGGCAGGCGATGGAGATGGCGACCAGTTGCGCGACATCCTCGGGCGCGATGGCGAGGATGTTGCCGAGGATGATGCCCTTCAGGTCCAGCGCGGCGGGAAACAGCGAGATGAGCAGGAGGCCGAAGGCGAAAAAGGCGGTGAACACGACGCCGATCACGGCATCCTCGCGCACGGGGGTCTTGAGCTTGACGAAGGACATCGCGGCGGCGGCGAGGATGCCGCTGGTGAAGGCGCCGAGCGCGAAGGGCAGACCGGCGAGGTAGGCGAGGGCGACGCCGGGCACGACGGCATGGGAGAGGGCGTCGCCAAGGAGCGACCAGCCCTTGAGCGTGACGAAGCCCGATAGCAGGCCGCAGACGCCGCCGACCAGCGCGCTCACCCAGATGGCGGTGAGCATGTAGTCGTAGGAAAACGGTTCGAGCAGGAGGGCCGCGTTCATGGTGCGGGACCGGTCGGTTTTTGCGCCTCGCGCTCGGCGACGAGTTTTTCGTGGGCGGCGCGGTCGAGGTATTCAAGGTGTCCGCCTTGGCCAAGGACGAGCGGGCGCTCGTCGTCGGTGAGCACCGTGACCTGGCGGCCGTCGTGGGCCTCGACGGTGGAGCGCGCTAGGTCGAAGTGGCGGAGGGCACCGCCAAAGGCGCGGGCGAGGTTGGCGGCGGTGAACACCTCGGCGGTGGGGCCGCAGGCGAGCACGGTGCGGTTGATGAGCACGACCTGGTCGCAAAACTCGGGCACGGAGCCGAGGTTGTGGGTGGAGACGAGGATGAGCCTGCCCTCGGCGCGGAGCTCGCGGAGGAGGGCGACGATGGCCTCCTCGGTTTTCACGTCCACGCCGGTGAAGGGTTCGTCGAGCAGGATGACGCGGCTCTGCTGGGCGAGGGCGCGGGCGACGAAGACGCGTTTTTTTTGCCCGCCCGAAAGTTCGCCGATCTGGCGTTCACGTAGTTCCCAGAGCCCTACACGTTGGAGGGCGGCGGCGACGGCCTCGCGGTCGGTCGCGCGCGGGATGCGCAGGAAGTTCATGTGGCCGTAACGGCCCATCATGACCACATCGTGGACGTTGACGGGAAAGGTCCAGTCCACCTCCTCGGTCTGGGGCACGTAGGCGACCCAGCCGCGACGCTGGGCCTGGCGCACGGACTCGCCGCCGAGCGTGACGCGTCCGGCGGTGGGCGTGACGAAGCCCATGAGCGCCTTGAACAGGGTGGATTTGCCGGAGCCATTCACGCCGACCAAGGCGCAGATGGTGCCGCCGGTGAGGGCGAAGGTGGCGTCGCGCAGGGCGGTGTGGCCGTTGGGGTAGGTGACGGCGACGCCCTCGGCGGCGAGGGTGAGGGGGGCGGGACTCATGGGGCGGAGTCGTCACCGAGGAAACCGGCGACAATGGTGCGTGCGTTGATTTCCAGAAGCGCGAGGTAGGTGGGGGCGGGGCCTCGGGCGTCGGTGAGCGAGTCCACGTAGAGCACGCCACCGTAGCGGGCACCGGTCTCGCGCGCGACCTGGCGGGCGGCTTTGGGGCTGATGGTGCTTTCGCTGAAGACGACGGGAATTTGTTGGGCGCGCACGGCGTCGATCACGGTCTTGACCTGGCGCGGGGTGCCTTGGGCGTCGGCGTTGATGGGCCAGAGATACAATTCCTTCAGCCCGTAGTCGCGACAGAGGTAGGAGAAGGCGCCTTCGCTGGTGACCAAGGTGCGCTGGTTTTCCGGGATGCGGGCGAGGCGGGCGCGAACGGGGGCGTCGAGAGCGCGGATTTTTTCGATGTAGACGGCGGCGTTGGCGGCGTAGGCGGCGGCGTTGGCTGGGTCCACGGAGGCGAGGGCGGCGCGGATGTTTTCCACGTAGATAGCGGCGTTGGCGGGGGACATCCAGGCGTGGGGATTGGCCTTGCCGGAGTAGGGGCCGGAGCCGATCGGCATGGGCTCGATGCCGGCGGTGAGCACGGCGGAGGGGACGTCGCGGACGTTGGTGAAGAATTTCTCGAACCACGCCTCAAGGTTGAGCCCGTTCCAGAGCACGAGGTCGGCGCGGGAGGCGCGCACGACGTCCTGCGGCGTGGGTTCGTAACCGTGGATCTCGGCGCCGGGGCGGGTGAGCGATTCGACCTCGGCGTGCTCGCCGGCGACGTTTCGCGCCATGTCGGCGAGAATGGTGAATGTAGTGACCACGCGGATACGTTGCTGGGCGGGCTCGGCGGCGGCGAACGGAGCGGTGAGGGTGAGCGTGAGCAGGCCGAGGAGGGGGAGAACGGTCAGGCGAAGGAAGGTGGGCTTCATGAGGCGACGCAGCGGGAAGAAGAGATAGCGAACATGAGGCAAAAAATATTAGGCGCAACTAACATTGCTAGTGCCGGCGATAAAAGTGCCGGCGTTTCTCTGATCACAGAGCTAGAAACGGTGGTTTTTCCCACGAATGGATTTGCCTCGGCGCGAGGCTTGGGGTTTAATCTTTAGTAAGTTAACCCACATACCTAACATGGCCAAAATCTACAACGATATCACGGAAACGATTGGCAACACGCCCTTGGTGCGACTGAACCGCACGGCGGCGGCGCACGGTGCGAAGGCGAACGTGCTGCTGAAGTTGGAGTTTTTTAACCCGCTCTCGAGCGTGAAGGACCGCATCGGCAACGCGATGATCGAGGAGGCGCTGAAGAGCGGCCGGATCAACAAGGACACCATTCTGATCGAGCCTACTTCGGGCAACACGGGCATCGCGCTGGCGTTTGTGGCGGCGGCCAAAGGCCTGAAGCTGATTCTGACCATGCCGGAAACGATGTCGCTCGAGCGCCGCAAGCTCCTGAAAATCCTTGGCGCGAAGTTGGTGCTGACCGAGGGGCCGAAGGGCATGAAGGGCGCGATCGCCAAGGCCGAGGAGCTGAATGCGAAGATCCCGAACAGCGTGATTTTGCAGCAGTTCGCGAACCCGGACAATCCGGCGGTGCATCGTCGCACCACGGCGGAAGAAATCCTGCGCGATACCGACGGTCAGGTGGACATCCTCGTGTCGGGCGTGGGCACCGGCGGCACCATCACCGGCGTGGGAGAGGTGCTGAAAGCGAAGAAGCCCGGCGTGAAGATCGTGGCGGTGGAGCCGGCGGGCTCTCCGGTCCTGTCGGGTGGTCAGCCCGGCCCGCACAAGTTGCAGGGTATCGGCGCGGGCTTCGTGCCGGCGGTGCTGAATACCAAGGTGGTCGATGAGATCATCCAGGTGAAGGAGGCGGATTCGGGTCCGATCTCGAAGCAGGTGAGCACGCAGGATGGCATCCCCCTCGGCATCTCGTCGGGCGCGGCGGTGTGGGCCGCGCTGGAGTTGGCCAAGCGCTCGGAAAACGCGGGCAAGACGATCGTGGTCATCATCCCGTCGTGCGCGGAACGCTACCTCTCCTCGTGGCTGTTTGCCGACGTCGAGGTGGAGAGCGACAACATCGACGCGCTGTTCGCGAAGTAATCGTCGGCCTCGCGATCTAAACGCGAACAAACAAAAGCCCGGGACCGTTGAGGTCGCCGGGCTTTTTTAGGTTTGGGACGTGGCAAAGCGGCGGTTGAGGCTGCGCTACCAGGGCAAATGGCTCAGGACCAGGCGTAGTTGAAACTGATGCTGATGCGCTCGGCGGGCACGCGGTTTTGCGCGACCTCGTGGCGGAGCCAGCTCTCGAACAGGATGACGTTGCCGGCCTGGGCGGGGTAGGTGGTGTGGACGCGGTTTTCGTCGCGTGCGGAGGCGAGTTTGGGCGGGGCGGCCATGAGGGAGGCGAGGCGGGGGTCCTCGAACTTCAGGCCGGGGCAGCCCTCGGGGGTGACCACATAGTAGGTGCCGCTGATGAAGCTGTTGGGGTGGAGGTGCATGGAGTGCGCGGCGGACTCGGGCATGATGTTGACCCAGCAATCGGTCATGCGGACCTCGCGGCCGCGCAGATCCATGTCGAGCGACTTGGCGAAGGCGCGGACGTGGCGGGTGAGCTTTTTTTCCAGTCCCTCGAAAGTGCTGGAGAACTGGTGGAGGGTGTTGAGCGAGGCGTAGCTGGTGTAGCCGCCCGGGTAGTTTTTGACCGACCACTTGTGGCCGGCGTCGTCAAAATCGCGCAGCTGGCGGCATTCGTGGGCGAGGTCCTCGTTGAAGCGGGCGAGCCCCGAGGGCTGGAGCGGCGCGCAGTAGATCTGGGTCGCGAACCAGGAGCGGACAGGCGAGGGAGCGGGTGGACGGGTGGGCATGGGCGGAGGAAGGAGGCGAATATTTTTTAACCGCAGAGGGCGCGGATGAGGGGAAAACAAAGCCCCGGGCCGGGGAGGCGCGGGGCTGTAGGGAAACCGTGGATACGGCGCGGCTTTACTTGAGGATCATGTCCTTCACGGTCTTGCCGGCGGGGATCATGGGCAGGACGTGCTCGGTGTAGGGCACGATGATGTCGAGGACGTAGGGGCCGTCGTGGTCGAGCATCTCCTGGATGGCCTCGCGCAGCTCCTCGCGGCGGAAGACACGGCGAGCCTTGACGCCGAAGCCCTGGGAGATGGTGACGTAATCGGGGTAGATGCCGGAGGGATTGTCGGGGGAGCCGACGTTGTCCGGATGGCCGAGGATGGTGTTGCCGCGGATGCTGTTGTAGAAGCGATCTTCCCACTGCACGACCATGCCGAGGTGCTGGTTGTTGAGGATCATGGCCTTGGCGGCGATCTTCTCGACCGCGCAGGTGGCGAGCTCCTGGACGTTCATCAGGAAGGAGCCGTCGCCGTCGATGTCGATGACCTGCTTGTCGGGGCAGGCGACCTTGGCGCCCATGGCGGCGGGGTAGCCGAAGCCCATGGCACCGAGGCCGAGTGAACTGATGTAGCGGCGGGGCTCCTTGAACGGGTAGAACTGGGCGGCCCACATCTGGTGCTGGCCGACGCCGGTGGTGATGATGGCGTCGCCCTTGGTGAGCTCGTGGAGAATCTCGACGGCCTCCTGGGGCACGATGTGGCGCGAGGCCTCGTAGCTTGCCAGGCCTTGTTGTCGGGCGGGGTGAACTTGGCGGCGGCGGCGAGCTCGTTGAGGCGCGACAGGGCGTATTTGATGTCGGACGCGATGGGGAACTGGACGCGCTTGTTCTTGTTGTGCTCGGAGGCGTCGATGTCGATGTGGACGATGGTCGCGCCGGTGGCGAATTTGTGGACATCGCCGGTGATTCGGTCGTCGAAGCGGGCGCCGAAGCAGAGGAGGAGGTCGGACTGGTCCACGGCCCAGTTGCCGAAGGCGGAGCCGTGCATGCCAAACCAGCGGAGGGAGAGCGGGTGGTCCTCGGGGAAGGCACCGACGCCCATGAGGGTGGTGGCGACGGGGACGTTGACCTTCTCGGCGAAGGCGCGGAGGTCGGCCGAGGCCTCGGCGGAGACGATGCCGCCGCCGGTGTAGATGATGGGGCGGTGGGCCTTGGCGATGAGGTCGAGGATGTTCTTCAGCTGCTCGTCGCTGGCGTGGGGGAACTCGGTGAGGGACTTGTTGGCGAACTCGACCGTGGCGGGGAAGACCGGGGTGAGTTTGGCCTGCTGGACGTCCTTCGGAATGTCGATGATGACGGGGCCGGGGCGGCCGGAGCGGGCGAGGATGAAGGCCTCCTTGAAGATGCGCGGGAGGTCGGCGGCGTTGAGGACGAGGTAGCTGTGTTTGACGATCGGCAGGGTCATGCCGAAGAAGTCGGTCTCTTGGAACGCGGACTTGCCGATGAACTTGGAGAAAACCTGGCCGGTGATACAGATCAGCGGGATGGAGTCCATGTAGGCATCGGCGATGCCGGAAACGAGGTTGGTGGCTCCGGGGCCGGAGGTGGCCATGCACACGCCGACTTTGCCGTTGGCGCGGGACCAGGCCTCGGCGGCGAACACACCGCCCTGCTCGTGGCGGGGAAGGATGACGCGGACTTTGTCGCTGCGGGCGAAGGCTTGGTGGAGCTCTTGCGAGGCACCGCCGGGGTAGGCGAAGATGACGTCCACGCCCTCACGCGCGAGGCACTCGACTACGGTGTCGGCGCCGTTCATGGCGCGACCGATTTCGGGCTGGGGGAAGGCGGCGGGCGTGGCGGAGGATTTCATGGCGTGGTGGGAAAAAGGACTGGATTAAGAGGCGCGCGGGCGCGTGAGACGAGTAGGTAAAAGGAAAAGAAAAGCGGTCGCGTGCGTGGAGAGGCAAGCGCGAAGGCGGAGGGCCGACTGGCGTGGCGGCGCAGGCGGGCGGATCACTTATTCGGACGGGGGGCCAAGGTATCGTGGCCCAGGGCAAACTCCGAGAAATCGTTTACCACGCCTTTGTGGGGGCGGTCTTGTTTGTAAATCTGGAGGATACGACCGTGTTCCGCGTCGCTGGTGGGGAAGATACGCGGCGGCTCGCCGGGCAAAAAGATGCCGGTGTAGGCGCGGTGTCGGTCAGTGAGGCGGCGGATGACAACCATGGAGAACGCAGCAATGCACGGTTTCAGCCCGACCGCGAACCGGGCGGAGCGTCTGGGCGGCGTCGGGTGGATTCCTGAGGTAGGCCGGCCAGCAGTCCGGTGACAAAACCGGCGGCGTGAGCGAGCACGTCCACGCGCACATCTCCCGCGCCGAACAGCCCCAAGACGGCGAGGCCGGCGGCGAGGGGAACGAAAAAAGCACGCCAGCGCCGGCCGGCGGGAGCGGTGGCCGAGGAGCGTGCGACTTGGCTAAGGGCGCGGCCGACCAGCAGGCCGAGTCCGGCGAAGACGGCGGTGGATGCTCCGAGCGAGCGATAATCGTGTCCGCCCTGTAGCGCGACGGAGAGCAGGTTTCCCGCGGTGGCCGCGACGGC
>JALOTV010000208.1 GCA_025457685.1 Opitutaceae bacterium | reverse complement strand
CTTCCCCAGTCCTTTGACCAAGGGCGCATCCGCTACAGCGGCAGCCCCATCCCGCTCTCCTTTTCCGAGTCGCGCTACGAGCATCAGATTCTCGAGGTCGCGGTGGAGGCAGGCGGCGTCCGCGCGGTCACGCCCCATCTTGTTCCGCGTTGCGTGCCCCTGCTGCGTCTGCCCGAGACGGCCGCCGCTCCCCTGAGCGATTTGCTGCCCCTGCTTGCAGGACTGCCCGCCGCCGCAGACGTGCCCGCCACCGCATGGCCCTACGTGGAGATCAACCTGCTCGACGACGGCCCCGACCCCACGCGGCGACGTCAGATTGAATCCGCCTTGGAAAAAAAGGCCGCCCGTCTCGCCGCCATCCGGCTGCATGCGCCCGCCAGAAGTGTCGAGATGCCGGAGGATGGCTCAACTGCCGCCGCGTCCGCCACGCCTCGCGATGCCGCCGCGCTCCAGTCGCTCGACCCCGTCGCGCTCACCTCCGAACACTATCGCCAACGCCACGGACAAGACATCCCGGCCGACCTCATCGCCTGCCTGCGCGAGATTGTGCTCGTCGCGGACAACGACGGCGAGCCGTCCTCGCCGACGCCCTCGCAGGTTGCAGCCCACTCCGCCATTTCCGTCCACGTTCCGTCCGCGCCCGACGCATGAAGATCCTCCGCATCACCCTGCGCAACCTGGCCTCGCTAGCGGGCACCCACACGGTGGACTTCACCCGCGAGCCGCTACGCTCCGCCGGACTTTTTGCCATCAGCGGCCCCACCGGCTCCGGCAAAAGCACCCTGCTCGACGCGCTCTGCCTCGCCCTTTACGAAAAGACGCCTCGCCTCGCCTCCGCGTCCGGCGAACAGATTCCCGACGGGGCCGGCGCGAATACCCTCACGCCGCGCGATCCTGGAAATCTCCTTCGGCGCGGCGCCGCCGAGGGCTTCTCCGAAGTCGCCTTCGTCGGAGTGGACGGCCTTGTTTACACCGCCCGCTGGAGCATCCGCCGCGCACGTAATCGCGCCGACGGCAACCTTCAGGGCGCGGAGATGGTTTTATTGCTTGGCAACATCGCCCACCCGGCGAGCGCGCCCATCGCGGTGGGAGGCAAAAAAACCGAGGTATTGCCCGCCATCGCTGAAAAAGTCGGCCTAACCTTTTCCCAATTCACCCGCGCCGTTCTCCTCGCGCAAAACGACTTCGCGGTCTTCCTAAAATCCAACGACCAGGAACGCGCCTCTATCCTAGAGGCCCTTACCGGCACCGGACGTTTTGCGCTTCTTTCCCGCCTCGTATTCGAGCGCCACAAAAAGGAGCGCGAGGCCGTCGCCGAACTCGAGGGACGCCTCTCCGGCGCCAGCCCGTTGACCGCCGAGGCCCGTGTCGCCGCCGAGACCGAGCAGACCCTCGCCGCCGCCGCCGTCGCGCAAGCGGAGGCCGTTGTCGAACAAGTCGCGCGGCAGCTCCGCTGGTTTGAGCAGGATCACGCTCTCGCCGACACCGCAGCACGATCCCTCGCCGCGCAGACAGCCGCCCGCGGCGCGCTCGAGACCGCCGCGCCGCGCGAGGCCGATCTCGCGCTCACCGAGCGCGTGCTGCACGCACTCCGCCCCCTGCGCGACACCGAGCACCACGCGCAAGAGCAACTCGCCACCGCCCGCGCCCGCGCCGAGGACTCGACCCGGCGCGCAGCCACCGCCGCCACTCTCCTCGCGACCTGCCGCGATGCCCACACCGTCGCCACCAACGAGTTCGCCCGCGCCAGCCGCGTCCTCGCCGAGGCGCAGCCATCCCTGCAAAACGCACGCCTACTCGATGCGCAGCTCGCGGACCTCGCTCCTCGCCTCAGCCGCGCCGGCGACGATCGCATGTCCGCCGAGGCCACGCACCGCCGCGCCACGGAAGCGCGCGACACCCTCCGCCGCCAAATATCCACCCACGACGCCACCCTCGCCGCGCTCGCCCCTCGGCAAATCGCGCTGGCCGACTACGAGGCCTTCGCGGACGACCTCGCCGCCTGGCGCGACCGCCTCGCCGCCGCCGACACCGCGCGCAGCGCGCTTGCCCGCCGCCAACGCGAGGCCGACGACTGCGCCGAACGCGTCGTCCGCCTGCGCGAGGAGCAGGAAAAAGACCGCGCCACCACCGAGCAGCTTCGTCAACGGCTCGAGCAAGCCACCGCCGAACACACCACCGCCGAGCGAGCGAACCAGGCCTTCGATCCCGAGGCCCTCGCCCTTCGCCGCACCACGCTGGAACGCGAAAAATCGGCGCTCGATGCGCTTCAAATTCATCTCACTCACCTCGCCGATCTCGGCGCCCGTCACCGCGAAGAATGCGCCCACCTTGCCCGCCTCGCCGGAGAAGCGACCGCGCGTCGCCAGAGCCTTGACGAACTTGTCCGCACCACCCTGCCCGCCGCGGCCGCCGCCCTTGCCGCCTCCCAGGCCGCGCTCAAGTTGCTCGAAGCCGCGGACGACCACGGCGTGCCTCGGCTGCGCGCCGCCCTGCTGCCCGACCAGCCATGCCCCGTCTGCGGTTCGCTACACCACCCGGCGGCCGCCTTGACGCCAGGCGTTGAGCCCGCCGCGTTGCGCGCGCTCCGCGCACAGGTCGCCGCACATCAACAACACCAGGACGAACTACGCGCCGCGCAGACCCGACTGCTCACCGAGAGCGAACTCGCCGAAAAAGAACGCGCCACTCGGCAAAGCTCCGCCGACCGCTTGGCCACGGAGTTAAGCGAGGCTCGCCATCGCCGCCCCGCGTTGGAGCTGCCGGCCGCCCTGCTCGACCTCCCCGAAAGCGCGCAAACCGACGCCCTCGCCGCCGCGCTTGCCGCGTCCATGCAAGCCCGTGCCGATCACGAAAAAATCGAGGCGAGCCAACGCGCCGCGTCCACTGCCCTCGCCCAGGCGATCGCCCGCCGTGAACACGCCCTCCGCGCCCACGCCCAGACCGCCGAGAAACTCGCCGCCCGCCAGACCGAGTTTGCCGCCGCCGAGGCCGCCTCCGCCTCGGCATCCGGGCAACGCGCCGCCGCCGAGCAGGACCACGCCGCCCGCCTCGCTACCCTGGCGCCCCTGCTCGACCGCCTGCCCGCCGCGCGCGCCGAGTTCGCGCAAGACACGCAATCCTTTGCCGCCACATTCGTGGCCAAGGTCGAGTCGCTGCGGCTCCTGCGCCGACAAATCGAAGAGACCACCACTCTCCGCGCCCAGGAGCTGGCCCGCCTGCCCGGCCGGGAAGAAGCGCTCGCCACCGCCGCCGCCACGCTCGCCGCTACCACCAAGGCGGAAGCCGGCCTGCGCGATGAGCAGACCCGTCTGCAAACCGCCCGCCAGGCCCTTTTCGCCGGTCGCCCCGTAGCCGAGGTCTTGGCCGAGCAGGAAGCCGCGATCACTTCCGCCAAGTCCGCGCACGAAACTCGCGCGCGCGATTTGGCCGAAGCGGAAAAATTCGCCGCCGCCGCCGCGGAATCTGTCCGCGCCTGCCAGGCCGCGCACGAGAGCGCGAGCGCGGCTGCGGCCGCCGCCGGCACCGCGCTAGATCGAGGGCTCGCCGCGTTCACCGACTCCGCGGGGCGTCCGTTTGATCGCTCAGCCCTCGCCATTTACCTCGCGCGCGATGCCGCCTGGATCGAACGCGAACGCCGTGCCCTCGCCCTCCTGCGCGAGGCCGTGCAGACCGCCACCGGTCAGCACGAGGCCCATACCGCCGCCCTCGCCGCGCACCGCGCGCTGGCCCCCGTGACGGAACCGGAAGACATCATCCGCGCCCGCCACGCCACCCACGGCACCGAGCTCGCCGCCGCCAAGGAGAAGCTGGTCGCGGCCGCAGCCGTCCTCGCCTCCGACGATCAACGCCGGCGCG
Organism: Opitutaceae bacterium; assembly: GCA_025457685.1. Taxonomy (GTDB): domain Bacteria; phylum Verrucomicrobiota; class Verrucomicrobiia; order Opitutales; family Opitutaceae; genus IMCC26134_A. Next base: position 1,855 of record JALOTV010000208.1, on the reverse strand, counting down.
ATGCGGCCACCTTGCTAGAACAGATAGAGACGCGTCGCGCCGCCGCCGCGCCCTGGGGCCGGCTCGACGAACTGATCGGTTCGGCCGACGGGGCCAAGTTCCGCGCCATCGTCCAACGCCATGCCCTCGACATCCTGCTCGCCCACGCCAACGCCCAGCTCGATCTCATCTCCGCGCGCTACCGCCTGGAGCGTCTGCCCGACTCGCTCAACCTGATCGTCTGCGACCGCGATATGGCGGACGAGTGTCGCTCCGTGCATTCCCTCTCCGGCGGCGAATCCTTCCTCGTGTCGCTCGCGCTGGCCCTCGGCCTGGCCTCGCTCACCTCAAACCGCCTCCGTGTGGAGTCGCTCTTCATCGACGAAGGTTTCGGCAGCCTGGATCCCGCCACGCTTGAGACCGCCATGGGCGCCCTGATGCGACTCGAATCGCAGGGACGAAAAGTCGGCGTCATTTCCCACGTCACCGAAATGGCCGACTCGATTCCGGTGCAGATCCGCGTGGTCAAGGGTCGCGGCGGCGCCTCGCGGATCGAAGTGCCGGGGGCCGCGACCACGCAGGAGCAGGCGGCGCCAACGGCACAGGCGGACGAGGCAAACACCCCCGCCACCGCGGAATTATCCGCGCTGGCCGCCCGCCTCCTCGCGCTTATCGAGGCTGCTGCCGCCGCTTCGGAGCGCTCCGTATCCACCCGCACCCTACGCGCCAAACTCGGCTGCGACCTTCGCGACTTCGACGCCGCCCGCACGCTCCTTGGCTCACGCGTGGTCGCGACCGGCCGAAGTCTCGGCCTCGCCCCGCCCTCCTCCGCCTAGTCCAAGGCACCTCGCAGACCAAGCGCGCCAGAGGGATCGCAGCCTGGCCGCAGGCGATCCTTCTAGGCCCCCCGAAAGTGCGCGCTTGCTACGCGGCCTAACCCGAAAAAGCAGAAGCCCCGGAGCCTTTTGGGCTTCCGGGGCTTCTTGGTAAAATGGAGCAGGCGAAGAGACTCGAACTCTCGATTCTAGTCTCGCCTCCTTTCTTTTCATAAATCCTTAATTTGCAACAATAGCGTTTTCTGTGTTGCTCTGTGTTGTTACTATTGATTGTTACTAGTTAAACAAGGTTCTAGTCTCTTTCGCCCGCCACCCCCGACCTCAAACGCCAAGAAAAGCAGGGACGAAAGGGACAGAACCCGCCCCGCCGCAATTCTAGCAAATCGCCCGACGTAACCGACAAAACCCACCTCGCCGCTCATGCCCTCAGTCCACAAACGCCCCGGCTCGCCTTACTGGTGCGCCGCCTTCACCGACGAAACCGGCAAGCGTCGTCTCCGCTCCCTCAAAACCACTGACCGCGCCGCCGCACTTGCCGAGGCAGAAAGGCTGCAACGTGCCGCCGATCTGCTCGCGTCTCCCTCCGCGCCCACCGCGCCCACCGCCAAAGCAGGCGAAATCATGGAGCGGATAATCAACCTCACCGCCAAGGCCCGCTCCGGCTCGCTCACCGTGGAGGACGCGCAAGGCCTCGTTTCCGATCTGCTCGAAAGCACCGGACAGGACCGGCTCAAGGTTGAAAGCACCCGCGCCTTTCTCGACGCCTTCATCGCCGAGAAAACCAAGGCCCGCGCTGGTGGCACCGCCGCCCGTTATGGTCGCATCCTTGCCGACTTCCTCAAACACCTTGGCCCCCGCGCCGAGCAACCCCTTGCCCGCCTGACCGCCCGCGACGTGCAATCTTTCCGCGACGCCGAGCTTGCCCGTGGCGTCTCCGCCGCATCGGCAAACATGGCCGTGAAAGTTCTCCGCGTGCCGCTCAACCTCGCCCGCCGCCAAGGCATCCTCACCTCGAACCCCGCCGAGGCCGTGGACACGCT
>JALOTV010000207.1 GCA_025457685.1 Opitutaceae bacterium | reverse complement strand
CTTACGTTTCACTTTCGCCTCATGCCCGATCACCCCACCCCATCCGCCTCCGCCGGCCCCGCCCCCGACACCCGCCAGCGTCGCGCCCAGATCGTCGAGCTCGTCCAGCGCGAGGGCCACCAGCGCGTCACCGATCTCGCCGCCCGCTTCGCCGTATCCGCCGTGACCATACGCAGCGACCTCGCGCTCCTGGAAAACGAGGGCCGCCTCGTGCGCGCCCACGGCGGGGCCGACGCCCTGCCGGCCGCCAACACCCTCGTCACCTCGCTTCTGCGCGTCGATGAGCGCGCCGCCCTCCATCTCGAACAAAAACGCCGCATCGGCCAGGCCGCCGCCTCCCGCGTCTCGCCCGGCGACACCGTGCTGCTCGACGCCGGCACCACCTCGGTCGAGATCGCCCGCCGGCTCGCGCGCGTCGAGCCCCTCACCGTCGTCACCAACGCCCTCAACGTCGCCCTCGAGCTCGGCGCCGCGCCCGCCCAGCGCCTCATCCTGCTCGGCGGCGCCTTTCACCGAGAATCGTCCAGCACCGTTGGCCCCATCGCCGTGCAGAGCCTCGCCAGCCTCGCCGTGCGCACACTTTTTCTCGGCACCCAAGCCTTCGACGCCGCCCACGGGCTCACCGACTCCACCATGGAGATCGCCGAGGCGAAACGCGCCATGATCCGCGCCGCCTCCCAGGTCGTGCTCGTCACCGACTCCAGCAAATGGGGCCGCACCAGTCTCACCCGCGTCGCCGCGCTCGACGAGATCGACGTGCTCATCACCGACGACGCCTTTCCCGCCGATGCCCGCGAGGCCTGCGCCCGCGCGGGCGTCGAGCTGGTCATCGCCTGATCTACACCGGGCCCAAAACCGGGCTTATATCCCGGCCCGCACGCTCAAGTTCCCGCCTCGCGAGGCGATTAACGGAGGATGCAGTCGCATCCGCCTCACCCCGTCCCGGCCAAGGACGATTACCACCAGGCCCTGCAACGCATCGAGACGGTCCACGGCAACATGGCCGTCATCGCCCGCCTCGGGTCCATGCTGCGCGAGCCCGACATCGGCATCGATCAAGTCGCCCGTCTCATCCATACCGACGGCGCGCTTTGCGTTAACATCATCCGCCTGAGCAACAGCGCATTCTACGGCGCGAGTTCCCGCAGCACCACCCTCCCCGATGCCCTGGCCCGCGTCGGCTACAACCGCATCCTCTCCGTCATCGGCGCCGCCCTCTCCAAGCGGCTTTTCATGCACGATCTCAAGGCCTACGGCATGTCGGCCGACGACTACTGGGCCTACAGCTACTTTTGCGGCGTGCTGCTCGAGGAGCAGGCCTACCAGGCGGAGGCCCCGCCCGAGTCCGCCTACCTCGTCGGCTTGCTCCACGCCCTCGGTCGCGTGGTCCTGAACGAACTCCTCATCACCCGAAAGATGGAGGTCTATTGGGACCCCTCCCTTCCCGCCGAGGAGTGGGAGACCATCGTCGTCGGCTTCCGCCACGATCAGGCCGGTGCCCACCTGCTCCGCGCCTGGAAGTTCGAACACGAGATCTACCAACGCGTCGCCGATCAGAAAAAACCCGAGCGCATCGCCGCCGATCCCCTCCTCCGCCTGCTCGACTTTGCCCGCCGCACCGCCGAGCTCAACCGCTTCCGCGTCGCCACCCCGGACTGGAGCCTGCCCTCCGACGGAGCCTGGGAAAACGAGCCCGACCGCGACATCGCCGCCCTGGCCTCCGCCGTCGACCGCGCCCGCGTCGCCTGCCTGCAAATCGCCCGGATCCTCAAAGGCGAATGAGCCATGAGCCCCGAGCCAGCCACAAGCGCGCCCTTCCGCATCGCGGTGCTCGATGACAACCCCACCTCGCGCATGCTGGTGGGCCGCATCCTTGAGCGCCACTTCACCTGCCTCGTCGACCCCTGCCCCTCCGCCGACGAGCTCTGGCGCGTGGCCCAGGAAACCCCGCCCGACCTCTTCCTCATCGACATCGAGCTGGACCGCTAGAGCGGCCTCGAAATCTGCCGCGCCCTGAAGGCCTCCCCCGCCCTGCGCGCCATCCCCGCCATCCTGTTCTCCGCCTCCGATCAACCCGGCCTCCGCATCGAGGCGCTCCGCGCCGGCGCCATCGACTACCTCGACAAACCTTTCTACCCCGAGGAATTCATCCAGCGCGTGCGCGGCTGCATCGAACGCTTCCGCCACCAGCGCCTCCTCGAAGCCCAGACCAAGGAGCAGGAAGCCCTGCTCCGCGTCCTCTGCCACGACCTTTGCAACTCCGTCGGGGCCAGTCTCACCGCCCTTCAGACCATCGCCACCAGCACCTCCGAGAAAGAGCGCGCCACCTGGCTCGACCTCGGCCTAACCGCCACCCGGTCCGCCCTCGATCTCATCGGCCACGTGGCCGAATACCGCACCCTGCTCGACGAGACCCGCCCCTTCAAAATCGAGCCCGTCGACGTCGCCCGCGCCTGCGAGGAATCCCTCAGCGTCCTCCGCCCCGCCGCGTCCGCCAAAGGCGTGCAACTCCTCCTCGACGTCCCCGCCGACCTCACCCTCGTCGCCAACCGCGTGGTGCTCGTCCACAACGTCATCAACAACCTCGTCAACAACGCCATCAAGTTCTCCCGCCCCGGCGATCGCATCTGGCTCGCCGCCTCCCGCCAGCCCTCCCCCACCGGCCCCGAGTGCGTCCTCACCGTGCGCGACGAAGGTATCGGCATCCCGCCCGCCATCCTCGCCAAGCTCCTCCGGCGCCAGCCCGTCGTCTCCCGCCCCGGCACCGCCCGCGAGCCCGGCACCGGCATGGGCGTGACCCTCGTCGAGCTCTACGTCCGCCGCTGCGGCGGACGCGTGCGCATCGAATCCTCCGTCGCCTCCCCCGGCCCGCCGCCCACCCCCTCCGGCACCTGCGTCACCCTTTGGTTCCCCGCCGACGCCCCCGCCCCGCCCGCCAGTCCGTAGTGCCCCCTGCGCCCACCAGAATCCGGCTTTGCCAAGCCGGATTTTTTTGCGCCTCTTCGACCCTTGCGCCCCCACTCGCGCCCTCCGTTTTTCTAGCCTCTAGCTTCTAGCACCTAGCCTCTAGCTTCTATGTCAACCGCCCCCGACCTCATCGACGACCTGCAATGGCGCGGCCTCCTCGCCGACTGCACCGACCTCGCCGGCCTCCGCGCCCGCCTCGCCACCGGCGCACCGATCACGGTCTATTGCGGCTTCGACCCCACTGGTGATTCCCTCCACGTCGGCCACCTCATGGGCCAGCTCACCCTCGCCCGCTTCCAACGCGCCGGCCACCACGTCATCGCCCTCGCCGGCGGCGCCACCGGCATGGTCGGCGACCCCTCCGGCCGCTCCTCCGAGCGCAACCTCCTCACCCGCGAGCAGCTCGCCCACAACATCGCCTGCATCAAGGCCCAGCTCTCCCGTCTTCTCGACTTCAGCGTCGCCGCCAACCCCGCCCGCCTGGTCGACAACGCCGACTGGATCGCCCCCTTCAGCTTCCTCGATTTCCTCCGCGACGTCGGAAAATATTTCTCCCTCAACGTCATGCTCGCCAAAGACTCCGTGCGCTCCCGCATGGAGGGCGACCACGGCATCAGCTACACCGAGTTTAGCTACCAGCTCCTCCAGGCCTACGACTTCCTCCACCTCCGCCAGACCTTCGCCTGCGAACTCCAGATCGGCGGCTCCGACCAGTGGGGCAACCTCACCGCCGGCACCGACCTCATCCGCAAAAAACTCGGGCACGACACCACCGCCTGGGGCTGGACCTTCCCCCTCATCACCAAGTCCGACGGCACCAAGTTCGGCAAAACCGCCGGCGGCGCCGTCTGGCTCGATGCCACCCGCACCAGCCCCTACAAACTCTACCAGTTCTTCGTGAACACCGAGGACGCCAAGGTCTGCGAATACCTCCGCAAGTTCACCTTCCTCACCCGCGCCGAGATCGAGCCCCTCGAAGCCGCCCACGCCGCCAACCCCGGCGCCCGCGAAGCCCACAAAGCCCTCGCCCGCGAAGTCACCAAACTCGTCCACGGCGAAGCCGCCCTCGACGCCGCCCTCAAGGCCAGCGCCATCCTCTTTGGCGCCGAGATCGGCGACACCACCGAGGAGACCTTCCTCGATGTCGCCGGCGAGATTCCCACCGTGGATCTGCCCCGCGCGCGCTTTGCCGAAGCGGGACTCCCCCTCGCCGAGGCCCTGCAACTCGCCGCCCTCGAGACCTCCAAAGGCAACGCCCGCAAAACTATCGAAGCCGGCGGCGCCTACGTGAACAACGTCAAGAGCGACCCGTCGCAGCCCACCCGCGCCCTCACCGAGACCGACCTCCTCTTCGGCAAATACATCCTCCTCCGTAAGGGCAAAAAATCCTACGCCGTCCTCCGCGTGGTCTGACCCCCCGTTCCGCACTCCCGACCGAGTAAGCGCGCTGCAGCGCGCCACTCGCCCAAATCCCGCCGCGCCTCACCGCCGGCGGGATTTTTTATAAAACCCCAAGCAACTGGCCACCGCCGACGCTCGGCAGCCCGCACCCCCTGTCAGGTGAAAGATTGGTGTAGCCACGCCTGCCCCCAGGCGTGTTGACGGCGTGCCGAAAAACATCCGCACAGCAAGCGACTGCCGCGACCAAACTCCACCCAATCCCCCGGAGCCCAACTCCCAGACAGACGATCTACATTACACATGCTCTCCTGTGCCGGGACGCCCCGGCCGCGCCCCGACCAAGCCCTCTATATAAAATTCCTCGTTCTCCGTTTCTCGGCGAGCCCCTCGGCTGAACAGACACGCAGAACCTCCGAGCCGGGACCAACGCCATCCCCCACGCACGCGCCGGATGATACCACTCACCTTCGGCTTTTATATATGAACTCAACGATCGCCAAGAGACGCCAAGGCCCATGCGCCCACCCCAAATGATGCCCCGCCCGCCCCTCAACCACCCTACGGAACGCTAGACGCTGTCTTAAAAATAGGCCGGGGCTCTTTGGGCGGGAAACAAAGCTCGACCAAGGCACCCGAGGGGGAGCCTGGCCAGCGGCCCGTGCCACCAAGGGTAACTCCGGCCCAGCGTGGCTTCCCGCTCATCCGCAGTGCGTTAGCAAAGCATAGGTTTATTTTGAAGACAGCGCTCAAGCAGAACTAACCACTAAAGCCTTGCCCTTCGCCCTCGATTCCCCTGCCCTACGCGTAATTTCTTACTTTCGTCGAGACCAAGACAAAAACAAAAAGTCCACTTTCAAGCGGTTTCGTCCCCTTTCTCAGTCAATTCCCCACTTTTTTCAGACTACACAACGTTAGGCAGAAGAAGACATGAACCCGACGATTCGGAATCTCTTGGCACTCGGAATCATCCTGCCAGCAGCACTCGCGGCGGCCTATCTTATTCGACCCGCGCCGCACGATGATATAGTTACGATCTCCACCTTGGTCGCGATTTGCATCGTCACTGCATTTTCGATGCTCGCTCTTGCACGCTGCATGTCGGCGAAGCCGTTGATTTATTTCGGAACGGCTGGATATGTGGCGACAGTGCTTATGATCGCGTTATTCGTCCGCAAGGCTTTAGCGCCTATCACCTGGTAGAAAAGAATCAGAAATGAAAAATGAGCCTAACAAAGCGATGGAGACAATTCCGGTAAATGTCACAGATCATGCTTACGCATGCTCTGCGCCATTTACCTCCATGTCTCATCTTAGCTCTGAGGGCATCCGTCTAGCAAAATAACGGGTATTTATTGGCATTGCATAGAGAGGGGTTTGGGCACGAGCGGACTGCCCTTTGAGCG
>JALOTV010000016.1 GCA_025457685.1 Opitutaceae bacterium | reverse complement strand
CCCACACCGGCGTCACCACCGTCGCTGCAAACGCCACCCTCCGCCTCGACACTTCCCTCGCCTCGCCCCTCTCCATCCAGACCAACGCCATCCTCGCCCTGCGCCTGCGCGACTGGTCCGCCACCACGCCCGCCCTCTCGGTCGGCCAACTCATCGCCACCGGGGCAACCGCCTGGACGCTCCATCTCGACACCACCGGCCTGGCCAACTTTTCCGAAACCGCGCGCACCTTTCCGCTCCTCACCGCGAGCAACGGCCTGCTCAACGTCTCCCCCGCCGCGATCACCGTCACCACCGCCGCCTTCCCCGGCTCCGGCACTTTCACCGTCGCGCCTTCTGGCAACACGCTGTCGGTGGTGTATTCACCCGATCCCTACGCCGCCTGGACCGCCGCCACGCCGTGGCCCGCGCCCGCCCCATCCACCTCCGCCCCGACCGCCGATCCCGACCACGACGGCCTGCCAAACCTTCTCGAATACGCCCTGTCCACCGACCCTTTAGCACCAAACTCTCCCGCCAGCCCCAATGTTCGTATTACGAACATTGGCGGCGGCGACCGTCTCGCGATCAATTTTACCCGCCTCGCCGATCCAGCGCTCACCTACGCCGTCGAGGCCTCCTCCGACCTTTCCGCATGGAGCTCCATCTGGACCAGCGCCGGCGCGCAAAACGCTGCCGGCCCTGTCACCGTGACCGACTCCGCCGCCATCGCCGACCACCCACGCCGCTTTCTGCGTCTGAGGGTTTCCCGCTGACTCCCATGACCCGGTTCCTTACCAAACTAGGCACGCTCGCCAGCATGATCCTGGCCCTTGTGCTCCACCAGCGAGCCGACGCGCAGGCCTGGACACCCGTGCCTGCGGCGAGTTTTTCCAGCCTCAGCCTCGCTCAGTTCGCCGACCACGAGCTTGAGGTGCCTTATCACCTTTTCCATTTCGCGCAGGTGGCCAACGCCGTGGTGGAGACCGGCACGGATCGCGGTTTTCTAAACATACGAGTCAACCGCGAGCCGGTGGACAACCAGCTTCACAACGCCCGCATCATGGAGAACCAGCTCTCGCTGGCCTACTTCTACACCGCCGACCGGCCATGGAATCCGTATCGAGGCCACGCCGCCGTGCGCGTGCGCCTGGAGGCCATGCTCGACCGCTGGGCGCGCATCCAGAACCAGCCCGGCTCAGCCGACGGCGACTTCGACGGACTCTTCGCCGAATATTCCGCCACCAACTGGAGCCAGGCCCCCACCTCCTTCGGAGCCATGCACGCCGCCGAGGCCCTCGATCTCATCGTGGACTCCGGCCTGCCCTTCGATGCCGTGGTGCTGGACAACGCCCGCATCGCCCTGCGTCGCGCCCTCATCGCGCTCTTTACCCGCGAGGACATGCGCCGCCATGCCCGCCAGTGGAGCAACCAGTTCAACGGCAGCTACCACGCCGCCTTGATCTACCTCGAAAACTGGCCCGACCCCACGCTCGACGCCGCCTTCGCCAAAGCCGTCGCCGACTCCGCCGCGCAGGACCAGTCGCCCGCCGGTTTCTACTACGAGCAGGAGGGCCCCGATTTCGGCTACTCCTCCGTGCACGAAAACAACCTCCGCGTCGCCCTGCCCCGCCTGCGCGATCGCGCCGATCTGCTGCCCGTGGTCGTCGCCGAGGATACCCATTGGAACGACTGGCTCGCCGCCAACTACGTGCTCCAACCCGGACTCTCGCCGCGAACTTTTCTTACCAACGCCGGCCTCAATACCCGCACGTCCCACGCCTTCCAAAATCCGCGCTCCCGCCCGCTAGCCGAGTGGGCCGCGCCCTCGCGTCTGTTTGCCCTCACCGACACCGAGTTCACCTCCGCCGTCGCCGCACGCCGCGCCCAGGTGCAGACCCAGTTCGGGGCGTGGGGCGCGCTGTCCGTGCCCAGCGCCTACAGCTACATCCCCGCCTTCGTCTTCGACGCGGTTCGCCCGCTCAATGTCTGGCACCCCACCGCCGCCCAACGTGCCGCGGCCGACACGGCCTGGCCCAGCCTCGCCGTCGGCTCCGCCAACCGCCAGTTCCACGATCCGCGCCCGGTCACGCTCACCACGAGCAAACGCCCCGCCTACTACGCCGCCGTCACTACCGGCAACATCCGCATCACCCGCCAAAACTACGGCCTCGGCCTGCTCTGGGGCCCGAAATTCGGCGTCGCCCTGCAATCCGTCGCCAACACTCCTTCCTCCAACACGTGGGCCTACGGCACGCGGCGCTCCGGCGTCTCGGGCGGCGCGACCTACGAGACCGCCAACCTCCCCGCCACCGTGTCCGTCGCGGGCTCCGGCGTCTCCCCGGTCTCGGGCGTGCGCGATCTGGCCACGGGCGACGTCACCATCGCCTACCCGCTCGCCGCCGCCGGAATCACCTACGGGCAAAAGACACTCACCCTCGGCGCGGCGCGTATCGATGTTTCCCTAACGCACTCCGGCGCGTTCGCCGAACTGCTCCCGCTCGCCCACGCCTCCGACGCCGTGCTTACCACCTCCGCCACGCGCGTCGTGCTCCAGCGTCCCGACGGCTCCTCTTTCCTGCTCCAACTCGAATCGCCGGGCGCGACGCTTTCGGTCGGTGGCACCTCCGCCCTTACCACCGGTATCGCGCGCCGCGCCGTCACCATCAACGCCTCGGGTTCGCTCGCCTACAGCCTCACCGTGAGCGACACCGCCCCGCCTCCGGAGGTCATGATCCCGGCCATCTCCGTCGCCGACGCCTCGCTGGATCAACCCGCCGACGCCCCGGGCTCGCTCGTGTTTTCCGTCAGTCTCTCCGCCCCCGCCACCGAGACGGTTGCGGTCAACTACGCCACGTCCGACGACACCGCCTTCGCCGGCCTGCACTACACCGGCGCGTCAGGCACGCTGACCTTCTCGCCCGGCCAGACCAGCCGCACCATCGCGGTTCCTGTCGCTCAGGGTTCGCTGCCGCAGGGCCAGACTTTGCGGTTTAACCTGTCGCTCAGCGCCCCCTCCGGCGCAGGCGCCACGCTCTCCGACGCGGCGGCCGTGGGCACGATCCGCGGCGTCACCCCGCCGCCGGCCGGCTCCGTCTTCGTGGAATACATCCCGGGCAACGATTGGGGTTCTGGCTACCAGGGCACGTTCAAGATCACCAACACCAGCGCCGCCACCCTCACCGACTACCGGCTGCTCTTCGAGTTCACCGGATCCACCATCACGTTCTTCAACGGCTCCGTGTCCCGCTCCGGCGACCTCTGCACCTTCACGCCGCAGTCCTGGCAGGCCGCCATCGGCCCGGTCTCGACCTTTGATAACCTCGGCTTTCAAGCCTCGCCCGGCGGCGTCTCCGCACTGCCGCAACGGCCCCGGCTGCGCATCCTCTCCGCCACCGGCGTATCCGCGCTGCAAATCACCACGCCGGCCAACCTGCCCGCCGTCGCACCGGGCGAGCCCTATGCCCACACGCTCGTAGCCGGCGGAGGCATCGGCCCCTTCGCGTGGAGCCTCGCCGCCGGCGCCTCCGCACCGCCGGGCATGATTCTCGGCCCGGACGGCTCGCTCGGCGGCACGCCGACCACACCCGGCGCCTACACGTTCTCCGCCCAAGTCACCGACCTTCGCGAGGTGACCGCCACACGCACGTTTACCCTGGTTGTCACCGCCCCTGCCTCGCTCTACGAAACTTGGCGCGCAGCCCACTCCTGGCCGGCCGAGAACACATCGGCCGACACAGCCGATCCCGACGGCGACGGCCTGCCCAATCTTATCGAATACGCCCTCGGTCTCGATCCGGTCGCCGGAAACGGGTCACCTGCGGCGCGACTCGTCGTCGATGATCCTCCGCAACTCACGCTCACTTTTTCCCGCATCGCAGACCCCGCACTCACCTACGTCGTCGAGGCGACCTCCGATTTCGTCTCATGGACTCCGCTCTGGACCAGCTCCGGCGCGCAAAACACCGCCGGCCCCGTAACCGTGCCCGACACCACTTCCCTCGCCGCTCAAGCGCACCGCTTCCTGCGCCTTCGCGTGAGCCGATGAGCCCGACTCAGCGCGTCCTCAATCAAGCAGTTCCGCGAGACACTCGGACGCCGCCACGTCCATCCGGTTTACTGAATAACTGCTTCGCACTCCGTCTTGTTCCACGCCTCGTCCACCGTGCCCGCATGCCCCGCGTTTTCCGAAGCCTGCTCCTTTTGGCCATCTGCCTGTTGTCCCCCGTCTACGCCGTCGCCTCGGAGCCGTGGCCGAAAGTCCCCGACGCCGACTTCGGCAAAATCAAGCTCGACGACTTTTCCGACCACGAGCTGGAGGTGCCTATTCACCTCTTCCACTTCGCCCGTGTCGCCAACGCCGTGGTCGAGACCGGCGAGCACCGCGGCTTTCTCGATCTCGCCGTCAATCGCGACCCCAAGGACAACCGCCCCTACAACGCGCGCATCATGGAGATGCAGATGGTCCTCGCCTACTTCTACGGCGCCGATCGTCCGTGGAACCCCTACCGCGCCCACCCCGCCGTGCGCGCCCGACTCGAGGCCATGCTCACCCGCTGGACAAAAATCCAACGCGACGACGGCCTGTTCGCCGAGTATTCACCTGACAACTACAGCCTCGCGCCGACCAACTTCGGCGCCATGGCTGCCGCCCAAACCCTGGAAATCCTCCACGAGAGCCGCGCGCCCCTCGACGCCGAGGGGATCACGGCCGCGCGCGCCTCGCTCCGCTCCGCCCTCGTCGCCATCTTCACCCGCGAGGACATGCGCCGCCACGCCCGCCAATGGAGCAATCAATTCACCGGCTCCTACTACGCCGCCCTCGCCTACCTCCGCGTCGGAGCCGATCCGGAAATCGAGCGCCTGCTGGTTCGCGCGGTCGAGGCCGCGAGCGCCGAGGACCAGTCGCCGGCCGGTTTTCTCTACGAGCAAGGTGGGCCCGATTTCGGCTACACCGGCGTGCACGACAACAACCTCCGCGTGGCCTGGCCCCTCCTCCGCGACCGTCCAGCCCTGACCCGTCCCGTGCTCGAAGCCGACGTCCGCTGGAGCCGCTGGCTCGGGTATAACCTCGTGCTCCAACCCGGCACCGAGAACGCCCCGGTGTTTCTCACCAACGCCGGCATCAACACCCGCACCTCGCACGCTCTCCAGACGCCCAAATCCCTTCCACTCGCCGAACTCGTGCCCGAGGCGCGTCCCTTCGCGCTCACGCCCGAGGAGCGCGCCCGCGCCCTGGCCGACCGCCGCCGCTCGCTCGCGCAAAACTGGGGCGCATGGCCCGCCCTCCGCGTGCCCAACGCCCACGCCTACAGCCCGGCCTTCGTCTATGGCGCGTGGCGTCCGCTGGACGACTACGGCCCGTCCACCCGCGAACGCGCCGCCGCCCTCGCCGCCATGCCGTGGCGCAAATCCACCCGATTCAATCATCAGCTCCACGACGCCTGGCCGCTCACCGTCACGCTCGCGCGACGCCCCACCTACTACGCGGCGTTCAACTCCGGCCGCATCCGCGTGCCCCGCCAATCCTACGGTTTGGGCCTGCTCTGGAACGACCGCTTCGGCGTCGCCCTGCAGGCCGTCTCGGGCACGCCTTGGTCGGTCGGCACCCGTGCCGACGGAGCCGCCCAGCCTTACGAACAACGCGACCTCGCCGCCAAGGTGCAGATCTCGTCCGGCACCGTGACACCACGCGCGGGCATGCATGCCCTGCGCGACGGCGACTTGCGCATCACCCACCCGCTGGGAGATACGGGTAACAAAACCATCACCTTCGCCGAGAGCCGCGTGAGTGTGGAGTTGACGCACCGGGGCGCGTTTTCCGAACAACTCCCGCTCGTCGTGCCCGATGGGGCCGCGGTCGAGTCGCGCGGCTCCCGCCTCATCATGCGACGTTCCGACGGCGCGGAGTTTCACGTGGAAACGCGCTCCTCCGGCGCCACGCTCACCCTCGGCGAACCCCAAGCGCTGGGCTCGGGCCTTACGCGGCGCATGCTCACGATCACCGCGCGCGACGCGCTGCGCTACGACTTGTCCTTTCGTTGATCCTCCGCCCATGCCGCTCGCCATTCATCGCCGCCGCAGTCCTCTGCCTCGTTTTCGTCGCGCGCTCAAGACCGGCGTGCTCCGCGTCGGTTTTTTGGGCGGCTCCATCACCGACCAAAAAACCGGCCGTCGCTGGCCGGAGCCTGTGCTCGCCTGGTTGGGGCAACGTTATCCATCGCTGCGGCTGGTGGTGGAAAACGCCGCCATCGGCGCCACCGGCAGCGACCTCGCCGCGTTTCGCGCCGGACGCGACATCGTCGCGCGCGACTGCGACCTCGTTTTCGTCGAATACGCGGTCAACGACCAGGGCACCCCGCCCGAACGCCGTGCCCGCGCCCGCGAAGGCGTGCTCCGCCAACTCCTCGCCGAAGCGCGTGACGTGGTGCTCGTTTACACCTTCATGCCCGAACACCTCGCGGACCTGCGCGACGGTCGCGACCCCGCTTCGGTGGCGGATTTCGAGCGCCTGGCCGACCACTACTCGCTGCCCGCAGTTTACGTCGGACTGCATGCGTGGCGCGAGGTCGAGCGCGGCCTGCTGCGTTGGGAGGAATGGCTGCCGGATAATCTGCACCCCGAGGAGCGCGGCAGCCTGAGCTATGCCCAGGCCGTGATCGCCCATCTGGAAACATCGCTCGCGCTCCCGCCCGCCTCCGCGACGACGCCAGCTGCGCCGATCCCCGCTCCGCTCGACGCACGCAATTGGGAAAATGTATCCATGATTCCCTACGCCGAAATCGCGCGCACCGGCCCGTGGAGCGAGCGTCGCTGGGGCCAGCTAAACTGGATCGACCAGGTGCTGCACACCACCGGGCCGGGCGCCACGCTGCGCACCCGTTTCACCGGCCACACGTTGGTGGCCGCGACCGATTTTGGCTCGCTCAGTTCCGAGCTGCGCTGGCGCATCGACGGGGGAGAGTGGTCGGTCACCGCGCGCGCCCGCCCGGCTTGGTGCGGCACAAGCGGATGGTTTCGTGTCGATGTTCTGGCCGAGGACCTCGCCGACGGGGAACACACCCTCGAACTGGAAACCGCCCTTGGCGTGCTCGAAAACGTGACCGGCTGCACGACGCGCATCGCCTTTTTGGGCGTGGTGCGCTAACGGACCGCCAAGATATCGCGGATAGCGTGGCCGGCTTTTCCCCGGAAAAGGTCGCACGCCATTGTTTACCGCGCTCCACCGCCCCCCTTGGAAATCTCCCCTTGGAAATACAAAAGCCAACCTCCGTGAGGCATATAATAGCTTAGGGCAAACTATTACAAAATGGTGCCCGGGACAGGACTCGAACCTGCACACCTTACGGCAAGGGCTTCTAAGACCCTCGTGTCTGCCATTCCACCACCCGGGCGCGGCCCGCATACCAAGCTCCCTACGCCCTGACCCGCAAGCGTTGAATCGTCCCTTCACGCCGATCGCTTTGGGTCCTTGATTATCCGCCGAGTCGCTTACTCTGGTCGCGTGGGCCACCCGACTCTCCTCACCGATCCCGTCGCTTTCCAGACCGCCATGCTCGAATGGTATCGCGCGCATCGGCGGCGTCTGCCGTGGCGGGAGGAGCCCTCGCTCTACAGGACCGTCGTGAGCGAGTTCATGCTCCAGCAGACGCAGGTAAAGACCATGCTGCCCTACTTCGCGCGCTGGCTCGAGGCGCTGCCCGATTTTGCAGCGCTCGCCGCCGCCGACGAATCTCGCGTGGTCAAACTCTGGGAAGGCCTGGGCTACTACACCCGCGCCCGAAATCTTCACAAGCTCGCCCGCGCCCTTGTCGCCATGCCGGCCATCCCCCACGACCGCGAGGCCTGGCTCGCCCTGCCCGGGGTGGGCCCCTACGCCTCGGCCGCGATCACCAGCATCAGCTTCGGCACGCCGGCCGCCGTCGTGGATGGCAACGTCGTGCGCATCCTGGCCCGCCTCACGGCAGACGGCACCGCCTTCCGCGACACCACCACGGCGGGCAAGGCCTTCACCCCGCTCGCCGACTCCCTGCTCAACCTCGCCGCGCCCGGCGATCACAACCAGGCCATGATGGAGCTCGGCGCCACCGTCTGCACCCGCCACAACCCGCTCTGCACCGTCTGCCCGGTGCGGCGCTTCTGCGCCGGCGCGCGCTCCGGCGAACCCGAGGCTTTTCCCCGCCTCGCCGCCAAACGCATCGAAGCCGTGACCACGCTCCGCGCCTGGTGCGTGCGCCCCTCCGCCGGAGAAGGGTCCGCGCAGGCCGAACTCCTTCTCCACCGCACCGCCACCTCCGCCCGACGCCTCGCCGGTCAACACGAACTGCCATCCGCCGAGCACTTGGGCTTTGCCCCCGCCGAACTCGCCGCCGCGGGCCCCCTGCTCGCCACCCGCAAGCGCGGCATCACGCGTTTCGCTTTCACCGAGCCCATCCACGCGTTGCCCGCCCGCCTGCTGCCGCGCCCCCTGCCCGCCGGCCTGGTTTGGGTGCCTATCAGCGAGTTGGAAACCGTTTTGCTCTCCGGTCCGCATCGGCGCTGGGTGCGAGAACTGCTCGCGGCCTCCCCCGCCCCGGACGCCTGACCCGCGCGGCCGCGCTTGCCTCCCACCACCCGCCGCCCGCAAGCTTTGTCGTTTATGACCGCCGAGCCTTCCGCCTCCGCCAGCGCGCCCAACACCTCCGCCTCCGAAACCACCCCCGCGGTGCCTTCGGACTTCGTTCGTGACATCGTCGCGCAACATATCGCCGAGCGCCGCTACCCCGAGGGCATCGTGACCCGTTTCCCGCCCGAGCCCAACGGCTACCTCCATATCGGCCACGCCAAGTCCATCTGCCTCAACTTCGGCATCGCCCGCGAAAACAACGGTCGCTGCAACCTGCGCTTCGACGACACCAATCCCGCCAAGGAGGACGTCGAATACGTCAACTCCATCACCGCCGACGTGCTCTGGCTCGTCGAAGGCTGGGCCGACCACTGCCTGGGCCTAAAACCCCGTGGAGCCCTGCCCGCCGCGGTCACCACCGCCGAAGGCCGCCCCGACCATTACGCCGCCGCCATCCCCGCTTCCGATCTGCCCTCCGCTCGCGCCACATCCTCCGCCGAGGCGTTTTTCGCCAGCGACTACTTCGAGGCGCTCTACGGCTACGCCGAGCAACTCATCCGCAAGGGCCGCGCCTACGTCTGCGATCTCACCCCGGCCGAGACCGAGGAATACCGCGGCTCCCTCGAAAAACCCGGTCGCCCCTCGCCCTACCGCGAACGCTCCGTGGAGGAAAACCTCGACCTGTTCCGCCGCATGCGCGCCGGCGAATTCCCCGACGGTGCCCGCAGCCTGCGCGCCAAGATCGACATGGCCGCGCCCAACGTCTGGCTGCGCGATCCCCTGCTCTACCGCATCCGCCACATCGCGCACCACCACGCCGGCGACGGCTGGTGCGTGTATCCGCTCTACGACTACGCCCACTGCCTCAGCGACTACCTCGAGGGCGTCACCCACTCCATCTGCACCCTCGAGTTCGTGGACCACCGGCCGCTCTACGACTGGATCCTCGAGGCCCTCGACCTGCCTCGCGCCCTGCCCCGCCAGTATGAATTCGCGAAACTGGTCCCAGGCTACACCCTAGTTTCCAAGCGCAAGCTGCTGGCGCTGGTGAACGAGAAAATCGTCTCCGGCTGGGACGATCCCCGCATGCCGACCCTGTCCGGCCTGCGCCGCCGCGGCATCCCCGCCTCCGCCCTGCGGCGCTTCGTGATCGGCGTCGGCGTGACCAAGTTCAACAGCGTCACCGACCTCGCCGTCTTCGAACACGCCATCCGCGACGAGCTCAACCAGACCGCCGAGCGTCGCTTCGCCGTCCTGCGCCCGATCAAGCTCGTGTTGACCAATCTCGCGCCGGACGAGGTGCTCGAGTGCCGCGCCACCAACAACCCGCAGTCCGAGACGCCCACCACCCGCGCCCTCGCCCTCACCCGCGAGGTCTACATCGAGTCCGAGGACTTCGCCGAGGTGCCGCCGCCCAAATATTTCCGCCTCAAACCCGGCGGAGAGGTGCGCCTAAAATACGCCGGCATCATCAAACTCGACGAGATCGTCAAGGACGCCTCCGGCACCATCACCGAGCTGCGCTGCACCTTCGACCGCACCAGCCGGCAGGGCGAGCCGGGCGCCGACCGCAAGGTCAAGGGCACCATCCACTGGGTATCCGCCTCGCACAGCTTCGAGGCCGAGGTGCGCCTCTACGACCGTCTCTTCACCGTGCCGGAACCCGCCGCCGAGGAGGACTTCCTCAAGGTGGTCAACCCGCATTCCCTCGAGACCGTGCGCGCCCGGCTGGAACGCTCCCTCGCCGACGCCACGCTCGCCGATCGCTTCCAGTTCGAGCGCGTGGGCTACTTCGCCCTCGACGCCAAGGACTCCGCCCCCGGCCGCCCGGTCTACAATCGCACCATCAGCCTGAAAGACACCTGGGCCAAGTAGGCCCGGAGCCGAACCACGCGCAGGGCACGAACGCCACGACCGGGACAACACCGGTCGCGGCGTTTTTTCGTTCTCTCAGCGAAGCTCAGGCGCCTGCAACCCAGCGCCACACCTCTTCATGCCGCATGGCCGCCCCAGGCGCGAGCGTCACGCAGGGCGCGTGCTGCTCGACCTCCAGAATGGACCGGACATCGCGCGCCGTTTTGCGGTAGATCTCCACCGGCGCCTGCCCCTCCGCCACCGCGTCGGGCGATGTTGCGGGAAAAATCAACTCCAGCCAGCCGCCCGCGGCCTCGATGCGGATGACGCCGCGCAAAGGCTGGATAAAGGCCTTGGCCTCCGTGCTATCCGCCCCGGTCGGAACTTCGGGAGCGCCGAGCTCCAGCCAGCCGTCCGCGAAGCGCAGGCGCAGATCCGCCGCGCCCGTCACCCGGCAGGCGTCCGACGACTCGACCGGCACGAGCACCCGCGACGCCGGCGGAGCCCGAAAGTTAAACCACAAGCCCTTCCGTATCGGTTTTTCCGATACATTACGGGCCTCGGTGGAAAATCGCACCGATCCATCCGGCAGCGCTTCCCAGGTCTTGGTCAGCCGCACCTGCCACACCGGCGAATCCGGACCGCGCAGCACGAGCCTTTCCGGCGTGCGCTCCTCCACCGTGTAGGCGCCGTGCACGCAGACCGGATCAGGCGGCCAGCCGGCCGCTTCGGGCGCACGCCCGGGGATGGCCGTCTGGTCGGACCAAAAGCGCGACTGCGGCCCCAGCCACACAACCTGGCCAAAATCCTGCGCCCACTCCGCATCCGCCCGCGCCGCGTCCGGGCACGCCACCGCCCAGTCGGTCGCACCCGGATC
This sequence comes from Opitutaceae bacterium, assembly GCA_025457685.1. GTDB lineage: Bacteria > Verrucomicrobiota > Verrucomicrobiia > Opitutales > Opitutaceae > IMCC26134_A. The sequence goes on along the minus strand of JALOTV010000016.1, from coordinate 8,671 downwards.
GGTCAAGTTTTCACCTCCGGCGAAATGCAGCCCCACCGTGCGTCCGCCGCGCGCCACGGCCACGGTCGCCACCAAGCCCGGTCGCCCCACCCCCACTTTGATCAAATTATCCGAATCGGCTCCCATGTTCATGTCTGCGCTTCCCTCACGGTTCCACGAAAGCCGCGAGCGCGTAGATGAGCGCGGCGTTCCAGTTGATCGCGATTTCGTTGGTGCGGTAGTCCTCCACCACATCGAACCAGTCGCGCGCCGTCGGCCAGGGGCCGCCAACCAAATAACCCGGCCAGGCTCCGCCCCGCCGATCATGCGGGTGCTCGGGCGGATTCGCGCCGAGCCCCGTCACATACGAGCGCCCGTGAAAATTCCGCCCAAACAAATGCGCCAACGCGTGCTCCGCCGCCTCCCGATATGCGGGGTCGGGCCGCAGTCGATCCGCCAAGTGTAGGTGGTAGGTCTGCCCGGCCACACGCCCGTTGCCACCCCACTCGAAACACCCTTTATCCACCCCAAGAGGACGGCCATGGGCGTTGCATGCGGCCTCGCGCACCGCCGCGTCCGCCCAGACAAACAAGGATTGCTCCAAACGCGCCACCAAGGCGGCGTCCCGCGCGGCCGGCCGGCTCGCTTCCAGATAGGCCCCCAACGCGAGGTCCTCGACGTCATACCAGACCGGGCCGAGTCGATTAAACGCGAAATCAGTCGCACGTTTTTCGAACTCATTGAGAAAGCCCTTTTCTCCGGTCGTTTCCCACATCTCCACCGCCGCCCACAGCCGGTGCGATTTATCGCCCGCGCCGTAGCCGCCCGTGCTAAACGCGCCTTGGTCAGGCTCCACGTGCGCAGGGTGCGCGAGCAGACAATCCCAGCTCAGCCGTGCCGCCGACAGACAACGCGCGGCATAAGCGGCGTCGTAGGGTAGAAAATGCCGCGCGCCCAGAGCCATCATCGCCACGAAGTCCGCCGTGGCGGCCGTGCCCCAGGGACAAAAGTAGCGTCGGTCGGCATCGCCCTCGGGCACGTCGCGGTAATCGAAATTCAGCGCGGTCAGCTTGTGCGACACCCGCCCGTCCTCGAACTGCATCTTGAACAACCAATCGAATTCATGACGCAGCTCGTTGAGCAGATCGGGCATGCCGTTGCCGCTTTCCGGCAGGTCTAGGCCCACGTTCGCGATACGCGCGCCGAAATGCTCCCAAGCGCGGAACATCATGCCGACGGTCACACCGGCGTTGACCACGTATTTGTTAAAATCGCCCGCGTCATGCCAGCCACCGGTCGCGTCGCGCCGCGCTCCCGTCGGGCCACAGATAAAGTCCAGGTAGCCGTCGTGCAGATGGCAGGCCCGATGGGCGTAGACCCTGCCGCGCCACTCGCCGCGCACCGCGCAGCCGCAACGCCAAAGATACATCGCCCGCGCCACGAGCACGTAGGCCTCGTTCCAGACTGAAGAGCCGATGCGAAACTCGCCCGAGCGTTCACCATCGGCCAGCTCGATGAAATACACACCGGGCTCGGTGAGCGCCGAGAAATCGCCTGTCGCCACGCACTCATCCGTGTCGCTCGCCGCGGTCTGGAGTTCCGGCTCGAAAGCGCCGCGCCAGACCACGCGCCCGGAGGCGGCCTCCTTGATGCAAAACTCGCCCGCCGCGCGTGCGACCTCGGCCGGCACGGTCAGCCGCTTCACCGCCTCGGGTCTGAACCCGTGCGTGCTGAAGCGCAGCCGACCCGCACCGGTGGGCGAGCCCGCCTTCCCGGCCGATTCCCGTGCCTGCTCGATGGTGAGCTCGCCCTGCATACGGTTTATTGTTTCGAAGGCGATGATGCAGCTGCGCCCGCGCCACGGGTGGCCCAGAGCACGCCGCCGCCGATAACAGCCAGACCAACCGCGAAGGGCACCACGACGGCGTTCTGGCTGCCATTGATCAGCGTCAACACCACGAGCACGACCGCCAGCGCCACCACCGACCAACCACAGAGGCGGGCGGGCAGGTGCGAGGGAAGCACGGGTTTCTCGCCGCGCTGCAGGCGCCGGCGCTCTTCGATGCGCGCCCAGCCCGGGCTTTCCCCGCGGGTCAGCCACTCGGCCAGCACCAGCAGAAGGAGCGGCACGGCCACCCCGATCACGATCTCGGTGATGCGGGCGTTGGCCTGGGCCAGTTTCACCACCCCGGCCAGCGCCTCCACGTCCTCGAACCAACCGCCCTTGCCAAAGCCAAACTTCACCGCGAAGCCCGTCGACGCGCTCACCAAAGTGACCGCCCATGCGGCAAGTAGCCCGACCTTGCGCGAGAACAAGCCCCAGATGGTGGGCAACACCAGCGGCCCGGTCAGCATGGCCGTGGTGGTGAGAATCCAGCCCGTGTAAGTCCCCAGCAGGGGAATCAACAAGGCACCCGCCGCCACGATCAGGCCGAGCAACACCGTGACCACGCGACCGACCAGCACGAGTTCGCGCTCGGGGGCCTGCGGACGGATGAGGCGCTGATACACCTCGGTGGTAAAAGCGCCCGCGTAGACGTTGAGCACCGTCGTCGCCGTGCTGGCCGTCGCCGAGCTCATCGCCGCGACCATCAGGCCCAGCAGACCGGCGGGCAGCACCAGGCTGCAGGCGAGGATGTAGGCCTGCTCATGAGAAGCATCAGGATTGATCGTGCGATAGATCATCGGCGGCAGCATCCAGAACAGCGGGCTCACCAGATACATGACGCCAAAGATATAGGCCGCCTTCTTCGCGTCGCGGTCGGTCGGCACGCAGGTAAAGCGCTGCACATAGGCCCACTCGCCACCGATCTTGAAGAAATGGATCACCACCCAGCCGACCAGGAACCACCAGGTGAACTCGGCGTTGGTCGGCTGGAAAAACCCTTCGGGCGCGGCATCGATGAAGCCCCCGACACCGCCCGCCTTGGCGAGGAGCATAGGCACCACCATGAGGACCGAAACGGTCAGGATGATAAACTGGAGCACATCCGTCATTAGCACCGCCCAGAGGCCGCCGATGAAACACACCGCCACCACGATCACACAGATAAGCAGCGAGGCGATGGTCACCGACAGATTGCCCGTCGCCGCGTCGGCCAGCATGTGGCCCTCAGGCAGCGGGGTGAGCGCGCAGATGATGACCGACAAGGCGTAGACCGCGCCGCCCATGGTGAAGATGCCCAGCGTGCCCTGCAGCCAGAGGTAGAACTGCACCAGCGAGCGGCCAAACCGCAGCTCCAAAAACTCCGCCGCCGAATCCACGCCCTGCCGCTTCCACACCCCGGCGAGGAACCACCCCGTGAGCAGGGCCGAAATGCCCAGCGTGGTGCAGATCGCGATCGCCACCGCGCCATGCCGGTAGGCGATACCGCCCCACACCACGAAGGTGCCGGCGGAGAACATCGTCATGAACGCCGACAGGCCCGACAGCCACCAGGGCGATTGCCCGCCCGCCGCGAACATGTCGCGCGTGTTGCGCATTTTTCGCGCAAAGAGCGAGCCCATGGCCACCAGGCCGAGCACATAAAGAACGATGACAAACAGATCGAGGGACTTCATGGGGAATTAGGGAAACATGGATTTGTCGTCCAGTGGTCTAGCCTGCGCACTCCGAGTGGCGGTCTTCGAGGCGTTTCTTCCGCTAAATGCATAATAAATTTCCCCCGAGGAAAATGCGCGCAAACGAGCCATGCGATCAGCGGTCGTCACCACAGGAAGGCCTTGCGCAACTCAGGGTAAGCGTCACCGGCCCGAGCAGGCCTGACACCGTCTGTTCGGCAGGCGCATAAGGCGTGGGGATGCCGACGTGGAAGTGGTTGGCCAGCGTGTTGGCGACGCGGATCTCGATGCGGTTCTCGCCCGCCTGCATGGCGCCCTGGACAAGCACGCGCCAGGGCGGCGCGAGCAAAGTCGCGAGCCGCCGACCGTTCACCCATGCCTCGGCGGTCGCGGCCACGCGGCCAAGGTCGAGGTGGAGCGCCCTCGCCGCCTCGTCCTCGGTGAGCCTCACGGTTTGCCGATACCACGCGCGCCCCGAGTAGTGCGCCAGACCCTGCGCGCACCAGTCGCCCTCGCGCAGCACTCCCGGGCCGCACTCCATCGCCACCGGCTCTGCCAGCGCATCTCCGCCGAAGGCCCCGCGCACCGGCTCGACGCGCAATGCCACCCGCGCGCAGCCCGGCGAGGGCCGCGCCACCTCGAAACGTGACTCCACGAGACCATCCTCGCGACGTTCCGTCGCCACCAGCGCCAGGGGCGCTCCGTCGGCCCACGCCGCGCAGGCGCGACGGGCCACGACTCGCAGCGCCTTAAGCCCGGGCGCTGAATCGAAACGATACCACGAGGCCCGCGCCACTTCGTCCGGGCGGGGATTGAAGGACGGTTGCCCAGGCGCGGCGAACCAGCGCAAGGCCAGCTCCGGCGCGGGTGCATCCGCGGGCGGCGCAAAGGCGGCGTAGGCCCGCATGCGTTGCCCCACCGGCTGCACGAAGCGCAGCAGCAGCGGGTTGGCCCCCGCGTGCAGCGTAACCTCGCGCTCGCGCGGCTCGCAGCGATAGTGCGGAAGGTTCCAGATCGATTGCCGTCCCGGCGGCAGCTCCGCCTCCTGGGCGAGCACGCGTTGTCCGTTCAGCCACGCCGCGTAGCGCGAACGGCTGCCCATCACGAACGTGGCCGGACGAGTCTCCGCCACCTCCACCGCAGTCCAGAGCAACCACACCGCGCCCGGCCGCCCGTCGGCGTGCAATTCGATGAACTCGTCCGGCACCTCGCCCTTGAGCCCGTGCGGCCCCGCCGCCCAATCCTTCAGGTGGGGATCGTCTTCCACACCCCAGCGGGTCGAGAACGCATAAGGCCGCCACCGGTGCTCGCGCCCGCCCGCGCGCACGCCGCGCTCGGGATCGATACACGTCGCGGCGGCCAGTGCCCGCTCTAGCGCCTCCAGTTCCGCCCCGAGTTCGAGGGGGCCAAGGCACCACAGCTTTTGCCCGAAGGAAAACGTCACCTCGCTCCAGTCTTCATCGGCAAACTCGCGCCGTTCCCACCCCTCCGCACCCTCCGGCCGCTCCTGCGCATGACGAAACCGACGCGCTTCCGCGCCAAGGAAACCAGGGGTTGGCGGACGCCGGAAATCGCCGTGGCGGTTATCCCGCGTGGGCTCCAGCTCGGCTTCCCATGTCGCGGCCAGTTCCAAGCACTCGACCGCGGCGCTTCGGACAGCACGCGCACCCGGAATCGCGCCGCCCTCGCCATAGACGCCAGCGGCAACCTCAGTCGCATCGAAGGCCACCAGCACGCCCTCACCGGGCCCGAGATTAAGGACCGAGCGGGAAAGTCCTCCCGAATCGCACTCGCACGCCAGCGCTTGCGCCGCGCCCGTCCAGGCATCGAGCCGCCGCGCACGGCCCGTGGCGCGAAACCCGACCCTCCCCTCGATCTCCGCGCGGGCGGGGTTGAAAACGAAGTAGTAATCCGTGCTTCCCGCACGCCGGTGCACGGCCTGAAACCCCGTGCCCGCCGCGTCGAAATCCCGCCCCGCATGGGCGGTGACCACCTCCAACACCTCCCGATACCGCTCGGGGATAAACACCGTCGCGGGCCGACCCTCGGGGGTGTGCGTGTCGCACAACTCCGCGACTAGGGCATCGAGCTCCGCATCCTTCGCGCCCGCGTGTTCGCTGGCCGAGGGCTTGCAACCGAAGAGGACCACCAGACCACCCGCGCGCGCAAAATCCCGCGCCACCCGCAGGGTGGAAAAACGCGCCGCCGACATCCAGGGCAGCACCAGCACACGATAGGCTTCGCCCGCAACCGTCAGTTGGCCGTCGCGAATTTCCGCGCGCTCCAGAGACTCAAAATCGACAAAATCAAAGTCCACGCCCGCCTCCACCAGTCGCCGGCCGATGCCAAACGCGGACGCCTCCGCCGCATCGAGCGTCGCGCCGTTTTTTCCCGCCTGCCGCTCCGACACAGACTCTTCGAACTCCGCCGACGCATCCACCCGCGGGTTCAGTCCGCCCTCGATGGCCGTGATGGGATACACGATGGCCACATCGCACACATGCACACCCTGGCTGAGCGTCTGGCAGAGCCGCGTCGCGTAGTCTGTGAACGCCGCGGTGTCGTCCCAGTAAGGCTGGCGGAAATGAAAATCCGGCGGCGCCCACTCCCACCACCCGCCGAAGGTCGAGTAGTAAAGGCCGTGCAGGTTCACCACCGTCGCTCCGAGCACGAAATCGGCGTTTAGCGCCGCCACCACCTCGCACGGCTGCGTGCCCCACCCGCTAGAATGGAAACACTCGTTCCACACGCGCGGCCGCCGATAGAGATGCGCGATCGAGCTGTTGACCTTGAGCCCTCGAAAGGCGCGCGCACCCGCCAGCGAGGGATCATCCGTGCCCGGCGCGGAATACCAGCGCATGGTGCGAAACGTATCCCCATAGGCACGCCGTCCCTCCTCGATGCCGCCGCGCCCGATGTTGTCGTTGCCAAAGAGGAGCCCGTGCCGCTCATGCCACTCGAAAACCGGCACGAAGTAGCGCTCCTCCATCAGCCGCACCACCACGTCGGCGTAGTCGATCCGCACCTTCGCCGAACGCGGGCCGAGATCATGCCACAGCGCGGCCAGCTGCGGAACGAGGTCATAGCCTTTGCGCGCCAAAAACTCCGCCGGCAGCACACGCGACCAGCGCGGCATCGCTCCTCCAAAATCCAGTTCATCCTGAAACGAAATCGAGAGCGTCTTGCCCAGATGCGCGCCCGCTTCCCGCTCAAACGGAGCGTAAAATCGCTCGATCACCCGCTCGCCCGCCTGCGGGTGCAGCGGATCAAAGGCCGATCCGCGACACCACACGAGGCTCACCAGCCACTCGCCCGCGCCATTGGGCGCCTGCCACTGCAAGGCGCCGTCACGCACCGCGCCGGTCAGAGCCAACGCGCCTTCGAGGTGCGCCCGGCCGGCCCGAAACGGATAGGCGAAGGCCGCCACGACTTCACCCGTCTCCTCCATTCGCAACGCCGCCTCCCCGCCTGCCGCGACCCTCACGTGCGTCTCGCGCAGGGAGCCGGCGCCGGCCATCCCGGGCTCCTCCCGACCGATCTCCTCCAGGGTCGGGTTGAGCAGGGTGTAATCCTGAAAACTCAACCGCATGCCGCGCCGCTCGCACGCCTCCAGCATGAAGCGCATCAAATCCCACCACTCCGGCGTGAACACCGCCGGCTCGCCGCGATTCGGCGCACCGTCGCCGTGGTGATTGTAGCTCACTATCGTGTTGCGCACGCCTTTCTCCAGCAGCCGGTCCAGCTGCCACTCCAGCCGCCCGCGGTCCAAGGGCTCGCCCACCCACCACCAAAACGGCACGGGACCAAACTCGGGAGCGGGATGGATGAAACTGGGGGGCATCAGGGCGGGGCTTTTACGGGGCGAGGGCCGATCCGTCCACCCGCGTCGCATTCATGCGATTCCACTTTCGCGCTCAAATTCCAGGGTTGTAAAGATGATTTGATTTATCGCGAAATCCTTTACGCTCGCATTTCAGGCTGCCCCGCTGTCTACCTCACCCCACCCTCTTCCCCGCATGACCGCCACTCCCCTGCGCGACCTCATCCCCAAGCTCCCCGCCGGCCTGCTCTACGGCGGCGACTATAACCCCGAGCAATGGCCCGAGTCCGTCTGGCTCGACGACGCCCGCCTCATGCGCGAGGCCGGGGTCAACCTCGTCAGTCTCGCCATCTTCTCCTGGGCCAAACTCGAGCCCGAGCCCGGCCGCTACGACTTCGGCTGGCTGGATCGCGTGATCGAGATCCTCTGGAACCACCAGATTTCCGTCTGCCTCGCCACCGCCACCGCCTCGCCCCCGGCTTGGTTCTCCCGCCTCCACCCCGAGGGCCTCGCCCTCGGCCCCGACGGCCAGCGTTTCACCCACGGCGGCCGCCAACACTATTGCCCCAACAGCGTCGCCTACCGCGAGGCGTCCGTGCGGCTCATCACCCGCCTCGCCGAGCGCTACGGACGCCACCCCGCCGTCGCCCTCTGGCACATCAACAACGAGATCGGCTGCCACGTGAACGCCTGCTACTGCCCGGTCTGCACCGCCGAGTTTCAGGCCTGGCTGCGCCGCCGCTACGGCTCCCTCGACGCCCTCAACGAGGCCTGGGGCACCGCCTTCTGGAGCCAGATCTACGGCGACTGGTCGGAGATCTGCCTGCCGGGCCGCACCCCGACCTATTGCAACCCCACGCAAGCGCTCGACCACCATCGCTTCGTCAGCGACTCCATGCGCCGCATCGTCGAGACCGAGGTCGCCGCCATCCGCTCCGTCGTGCCCGACGCCAAGGTCACCACCAACGGCGTCTTCGTCATGAAGTCCGCCAACTACCGCGACTGGTATGCGCTCTGCGACGTGGCCGCCCTCGATTGTTATCCCGATCCCCACCAGGGCCTGGTCGAGTGCCGCGCCGCCTCGCTCAACTACGACTTCTACCGCGGCTTCAAAAACGGCCAGCCCTTCCTGCTCATGGAGCAGGTCACCTCCCAGGTGAACTGGCGCCACAGCAACGTTCTCAAGCGCCCCGGCCAGATGCGCGCCATGAGCTACTCCGCCATGGCCCGCGGCGCCGACGCCATCATGTTCTTCCAGTGGCGCGCCTCCAAGGCCGGCGCCGAGAAATACCACGGCGCCCTGCTCCCCCA
>JALOTV010000206.1 GCA_025457685.1 Opitutaceae bacterium | reverse complement strand
TATTTGACCGCCGGATGGATGGCCAGTGGGTGAGACATGGGCGGGAGGAAACGCCCGCGCAAAACGGGGGTCAATGCCCGAGATGGGGCGGGGAAGAGTGAAGGGAGAAGGGTGAAGGGTGAAAACGGAGAGGGCGCGTGTCTGGGAAATCGTTCTCGTTCTCTTTCTCTTCCGGTTGGTTCCCAGCTTGGCTCAGAGAGCGCGGCGACGGGTGGCGCTGCGGATGTCTTCGGCGGTTACGGTGAAGCCGGGCATGAGGCGCTCGATCAGCGAGCGATAATAGGCGGTTTTGAAATTATGGATGGGACTGAGATACGCGAAGGAAGCGTCGGCCACACGGACGGTGTCGGCGCTGACGAGCACGTCGGCCATGTCGAGTTTGCGGTAGCCGTTTACTCCGAGCATGAAGGCGCTGCCGGGATCGCCGGATGGGCCGCGGCGGCCAGCCGAGCCGGAGCGTTGGTTGCCCCAGAGGAAGTTGTTCCATTCGCGGCGGAAGGCGGGGTCGGTGCGCGCGAGCGCTTCGCAGTGCTGGTAGTAAGGCGCGACCACGGGATCGCCGGCGGCCACCAGGGTCTGGATGTAGGTGCCGGTATCTTCCGAGAGCACGGAGAGGTCCAGCCGGCGGCCGGCTCCTTCGCGATCCAGCGCTTCCTGGAAGAGCCGGGCGAAGCTGCGCATCTGCGTCTCGCGAGGCAGGGTGAAATCGAGGTCGGGCCGCGTGGTGGTGAAACTGCCCAAGCGTTCGGCGCGGACAACCTCCTCGAGCCAGCTGGCGCGGTTGTTGAATTCCTGGCGGATCTGCTCGGGCGTGAGCGCGTCCACGCGGGTGCGGCGTCCGAGGAAGCTGGGCGTGATCTCGTATTCGCCGTAGTGGGTTTGTATGTACACGATGCCGTCGTCGGTGAGCTGGCCGGCTGCGTCCATGAGGGGCATCGTGCTCGGCGTCGTTGCACGCGGTGGCGTGCGGCCGGTGCCGCGGCCTGCCATGGATCGCTCGCCCGCGCTGCTGTCGTCGGGTGTTGGCGTTTCGGGCGCTGTTTCACTATCGGTGCGGGCGGGCGTCTCGGGGACTTCGTCTGTGGCGGGCGTCGGACGGGCACCGGGATCGGGATCGCCTGCTTCAGTCGCGGAGCGCCGCTCGCGGGCATCGGCGGTTTCGGCGTCGAAAGCGGCTTCGAGTTGACGGTAGAGCGGCGAGCCGGGGGCGACATACATGTCGTCGTGGTCGCCCCAGAAGGCGAGGTACTCCTCTTGGTTTCGGAAACGGCGCACGGCAGGCGGCTGGTCTGGCTCGAAGATGCGCAGGTAAAACGGCTCGGCGTGCGTGGGATCGATGCCGTACTCGATGCGTCCACGACCGACACCCGGGATGGTGAATTCGACAAACTCACGCACGACCTCGCCCCGGTCGAAAGCCCGTGCGAAGTTTTCTCGCGTGAAAATATCCGCCGCCGACGGCAGGCGTAGCTGGCGAGCATGATGCGGGTTGGGGTGATAGTGCACGACAGCCTCCCACGGGCCGGCGGGGCCGCGTACCGTGGTGGCGTCGCCCATGCGAATCGCGTACTCGCCGGTGTGCGGGTTGTAATAGATGGCGACCTCGCGACCGAGGGAGACGGCGAGGGCTTGGTTGTACGCGGTGTAAGCCTGCTGGGCGGTGAACTGGCCCTGGGCGAAGGTGGAGTGGTTGCGCGGGGGATTAGCCACGGCCTCGCGCGGCAGCGGCGGCGGCAGCGCGACGACACCCTCCTCAAGAATCTCGATCAAGCGCTCGCGTGAGTAGGCAGGATCAGGATTGGGCTCGAGACGGGGTGGCCGCGGGGGTGGTGGAGGCGTGCCGTCGGATGGAGGACGTCCGCGGCCCGCGGCAGCGCGCTCGGTGGAGGCGTCGTCGCCGATGCTCTCTGTCGGCGTGGACTCGTCGGTCGCAGGGCGTGGCGTGGTTGGCTCAGCCACTTCACGTTCGCGCGGCGGGGAGACGGCGGGTGTTTCGTCGACATCGGTCACGCGTGGCGGGGGTGGTGTTTCATCGACAAGCGCGGCTGGCGATCCGTCGGGCGGCGGCAGGGGCGCTTCGGCCGCGCGCGTGAGGTGTGGCTCGGCGACGTGACCGATCATGGCCATCGAGCCGAGGATGAGGGCTTGGCTGGACGCGATGTCTTCGAACACATCGGCGGCGGCGTTGCGCGTGTCGATGATGAGTTGCGCTTCTTCCGCGCGCAGCCGGTCGAGTTCAGGATCGGAGGCGTTCACTGCCTCCCGATCTCGGATACGCTGCTGCAGCTCAGCCAATCGGGTAATCTGCGAATCGCGCAGATGCGTGAGCTGACGCGCCCCATCGTCGGTGAGCATGAGGACCATGCCCGCGTACTGAGTAAGCTCGATCGTGCGGTACACACGCGTGCCGAGCACAAAACGCCCGGACAGCCGGCCCAGCACCGGGATGACATCGAGGGCGAGCATGCCCAGATCGAGCGTGAGACGGCCGCCGTGGAGGGTGCCCGTACGCAGATCCTCGCCGTGCGTAGCGGCTAGCGCGGCGGCGTTGTAGGCCAGGCCCAGCGTGATGCCGATGAACGTGGTCGGGGGGAACAACGTCAGCAGCAAGGCAACCAGATTGACGGTGAGATTGACCGCCGTGGAGAAAACCACGTCACGGGTGTCCGTATATGCCGTGTCGGTGACACGCTCATAGCGCACGAGTCGCTCGGTGGCCCTGTCCTCATGAGTGTGGAGCTGGAAGGCGAAGCTGAGTGTGCCGTCGGGGTAACTCTTCCCCAGCTCGAGAAACAGGTACTGCATGCCGGCCTCAAAGTCGTGGGTCGTGATGTCGAACTCGTAATGATCGGTCTCGGTCAGCTCGGTCTGGTCGATCAAGTGCAGGTGGAATTGCTCGTCGTCGCCGGAGCCCTCGATTGTGTACCAGCACAGCAGATCGAGCTGGGTGTTGCGCACGCCGGCGCGACGACTGATGAAAAACGCCTGGGTGGCGACGCCGAAAGAGACTATGCCGTCGGGGTTGATTTCCTCCATCGCGGTGAGCACACGCTCACGCGCGGCGGTGAGGCGCTCGAGCCGCTCGCGCACGTACCCTACGAGGTCGTCTTGGTGGCGCGCTTCTAGCGCTTCCAGCGTAGCCTGCAATCGCGTGATCTCGTCGTCGAGCTCGCCGAGTCGCTGGTAAAACGCGAAGGTCGCGTCGTGCGCCACTCCCTCGACCAAGGTGCCTTCGGCGCGCGAGCCGCGTTCATAGTCGTCGAGCAATTCCGACATCGCCAAGCCGGCGAGAGGGCCGCCGAGCGCGTTGCCGAAGAGAAACTCTTCGGTGTTGATCGCATCGAAATGGTAGTCGTTTTCTGTCGTGGAAGCGTCTTCGTGGCCAAAGGCGCTGGCCTCCTCGGCGCGTGCTTCGTCGGCGCGCGCTGTCTCGGTTTTCACGCGGACCATCGAGAGGAAATGTGCGGGCAGGTAGAAATTATGGTCAACGAAGGCGTGGATCTCGTAGTCGCCCTCCGCGTCGAAGGTGATGTCGAAGGTGCGCTCGTTGAGCCAGCCTTCCTCGCGCGTCTCGATGTAGTGCATGTTATCGTCGCCGATGAAGGTGCGCATGCTGATGCCATCGGCGTCGGTCTCAATGCGCCAGGCTTCCCAGTGGATGGTGACGTGCGGGTTGCGCCAGGCATCCACCGTGTCCAGCGTTTGGAAACGAAATTGCGCCTCCATGCCCGGCACGAGGCGATCTGCATTCGTGATCTGGCCGCGGACAGGGCGTGGCACGATCGGCGCGTCGCGGCCGTCGCTCTCGTCGGGATTGAAGCGTGTGAGATCCTGCGCGCGCTCCCAATCGACGCGTGCCGCCGCCGTCTCGATCAAGTCGCGCAGGCTCGCGCGGGCATCGCCCTCGCCGCCGCGCTCGCGAGCTTCGCGAAACTCTTCGATGATCGCGGCACGCTCGGTGCGGGGTAGCGCGTCGAGCTCGCGCAGCGCCCGCAGGTCGGAGAGCGAGAGGTATTCTGGATTTTCAGGCGGCGTGGCATCGGCCGGTGGTTCGCCGAAGATCTCGCGTAGCAGCCGTTGCGCGAATTCCAGGTCCTCGGCCTTGATTTCCGAGGAGGCGCGGAACGAGGCTGAGCCAAAATCCAGCAAAGCGCCCGCGACGGTGTCGTCCACCGGATGCGCTTCGAGAAATTCCTGCCATGCTGAGTCGCCAAACAGCTGAGAGGGCGCCTCGCCGACGAGCATGAAGCGATACACCAATGGCTCGTCGGGGAACGCCGCGATCATCTGGCTCGCGGCACCGTCGGCCGCTATCGGATCGAGTGGCGCGCCGACGAGTTCTTCCAGCGCGGTGAACAACATCTGCGCGGCGTTTTGTTTTATCGCGAGGCGCGCCTCGGCCGTGAGTGGTCCATCCGTGCCGCCGTCTCCGTACAGCGTGGCGAAATCGAGAAAGCACAGGATTTCGCTGCCCGCAGGAAACACCTGCACGGGCCGATCAGGTGGCAGACCGAGAAACGCAAAGATCGAGCGCCCGAGCGGGAAACGTATCTCGGGCGACGCCCAATCCTCGGCGGAGATGCCTTGGAGGAAGGCGGTGCGTACGCCGCGCTCCGCGCGCTCTGCCGTGGCCCATGGGTAACGCGGCACCAGGTCGAGCAAGATGGGCCGCAGCACTCCCGGGAAATTATCGCCGGGAACGCGGGTGGCGGTGCGGGGCACCCCCGCCCGCCGCAACCACGCGGTGCTGACGACGACGGTCGGCGCCTCGTTGGGGCCAATCCAGCGGAAATCCTCGCCCTCCTCGAGGATCGGCGCGGGCGCGGCCTCGTCTTCTTTCTGGATGGCTTGTTGTCGCAGACGGCCGCGCACAGGGCCTGGTGCGAAACGCTGCGCCTCTATTTCGAGTGCCCGGTCGGTGGATACTGCGGGTGTGGCGGCGTCATCGTGTGCGCCTTGCTGCTGGATGGCGTGGATCAACTCATGGAAAAGGAGGCGGCGTCCCTTGCGGGTATTTGGGGAGAAACGCCCGGAACCGAAAACGATGTGGGGGCCGAAGGTGAAGGCGTTGGCCTGGTGGCGGCGGGCGGCGGCGGCGGCGCGGGAGTCGGTGTGCAGGCGGACGCCGAGCGGGTCGTGACCGGTGCGGAGGCGGAATTCGCCGCGCAAGGTTTCGGGAAGGGCCTGGCCCGGCCCGTCGAGGCCGAGCGCATCGAGTGGATTGCTACGCCGCGGGGTGCATTTCGGGCAGCCGCCGCCGCAGGCGCAGCGCGGCGTGGCATGGCCGGGCGTGAGGCCGGTGAGCGGCGTGCCGAGCAGAAAGGTGGCGCCCGCCGGTTGCGCGGCCACGGCGGCGGGCGCGGACGTGCGCGGCTTGGGAGCGGCGGTCTTGGCGGCGGCTTTGGCGTGGGCGGGCATGGAAGGAAGCGGAAAGGAGCAGCGGTCTCAGGCGGTGACCATCTCAGTGCGAGGCGCGGTCGCCGTCGGGATAGGCGTGCGTGTTGACCAAGTAACGGGGTTCCCCGGGGGCGAGCATGTTTTCGTTGAACCAGGTGGTGATGGCTTCCACGTGCCGGAATTCGGCGATCGGGGTCTGGTCGCCCATGATGGTGTGGGTGGTGCGATCATGTTCGTCCTCGGGCGCGGCGTCCGGGCTCACGCCGGCCCAAGTCGAGTGGCGGCGCTCCATGGGCGTGAGGCGTCGGCGGACATCGGCCGGGATGTCGGCGGCGGTGGCCGGCATTTCGTATTCGTCGGAGGCGCCGATGAGGTGGCCGAACTCGTGCGCGGCGATC
>JALOTV010000424.1 GCA_025457685.1 Opitutaceae bacterium | reverse complement strand
GATGGCGGCGGGCGATTGCTCGACCACGCTGGAAAGCTGGTGCAGCCGCGCCTCGGTGCGATGCCGCTCCGAGACGTCGCGCGTCACGCCGACCAGCAGGGCGGGGCGGCCGGTGTCGTCGGGGATTACGGCGGCGGAAACCTCTCCGCGCCGGTGGCCGCCGTCCGCGTGCCGGTGGTCGAACTCGCCCAGGTTGCGCGGCGCGTGGTCGCGCGTCGCCGCCGGTTCGGCCAGCCAATCGTCCACCATGCGGCGGGCGCGCGCCGCGTCGGCGGGCGACAGGCAGTCGGTCAGGGAAAGGAGCTGATAAGCCTCGGGTGGGTGGCCGGCGAAGGACTTTACCGCGGGGCTGAGGTAGCGGTAGCGATCCGTGACGAGATCGAAGACCCAGATGATGTCGGAGACGTTGTCCGCGATGGTGCGGAAAAGCTCTTCCGTGCGCGCCAGCTCGCGTTGCAGGCGGCGGCTGTCGGTCATGTCGGCCCAGACGGCGACGATGCAGGGCCGGTCGCGCAGGCTGAGCGCGCGGGCGCTCACGCGTGTGTCGCGCACCTCGCCGTTTTTTCGGCGGTGGGCGGTATCAAAGACGAGGCGTTGGCCGGCCTTGACCAGATCGATGTTGCGCCGGATGTCCGCCATGGTCTCGGTCGCCTGGATGTCCCCCACCCTGAGCTTGGCAAACTCCTCTCGGGTGTAGCCGAGGGTCTGGTGCGCGGCGGTATTGAACTCGAGAAAGGCGCCGGTGGCCTCGTCGACCAGCACGATTCCATCCACCGCCTGCTCGAAAATCGCGCCCAGCAACTCCTGACGTTCGGCGAGGCCGGCCTCGGCCGCGAAACGTCGGTCGAGGTCGGCCAGCACCCCCAGCAGAAACGACAGGTTGGCCGCCACATCGACCAGGACAGGCAGGCGATCCTCGGTGAAAAATCCCGCCGTCTGAGAGTAGACCGCGAGGACCGCGACCGGGCGGCCGTTTTCCAAAAGCGGCAGCGCCAGCACGGACGCCAGACCATGATCGAGCGCGGCCTGATGCCAGGGCTCCGCCGTCGGGGTGCCGAGAAAATCATGACAGGCCACCGGCCGCTTCTCGCGAAAGGCGATGCCGGCGGGTCCGCCGCCCTCGGGCGCCGCCTCATCCACCGATACGCGGATGCGCCGCGCGTAGTCGCTGTGCGGCCCGGCCATCGCCACCGGCACCAAACGCCGCGTCTCCCGGCTGGCCAGGAGATGCAGACGATCGAGCTCGGCGATGCGTCGCTCCTGTTCGCGGCGCGCCGTGATATCGCGCACGATGGAGAGCACGTGTGGCTCGCCCCCGATCTCCACCCGCTGGGTGCTGACCTCGACCGGGAAGACACGCCCCGTCGCGGAGACGTGCAGGGTCTCGAACAACAGCGAGCCCCCCTCCATGACGCGCTGGAAATCCTCCGCCGTGGCGGCCTGCGCGGCGGGAGCCCGAAGCGCGCCTGCCGGCAGCCCGAGCAACTTGTCGCGCGGGTGCTCGTAGAGTTCGCGGGCCCGGTCGTTGGCCTCCACCACGCGCGCCTCGCGATCAAACAACAGGATGCCATCGCGGGCCTGCGACAATACCAGGCCCAGCCGCTCGGCGAGGGACCGGCGCTCGCGCTCCAGCTCGAGCGCCCGGATAAGCTGGGCCTGCTCGCGCCGGCGCCAGATCAGCTGAAAAGCCAGGACCGCGATCGCCGCCACCAGCGCGAAGCCACCAAAAATCTCCAGCGCCCGCCGCCTCGCCGCCGCATAGGCCTCGGCGGCGTCGATCTTGGCGACGACAAACCACGGCGTCCCCGGCACCGCGCGCAACACCCCCACCACGGGCACGCCGCGGTAATCGAGCGCCGAGACAAGGCCCGGCTCGCCGGAAGCGAGGGCCTTGGCGGCCAACACCGAAAGATCCGAGGCGGATATCTTTCGGCTCAGCGCCGCATCCGGCGCGCTCCGCGTGGGCGCGATCAAGGTCAGATCCCCCTCGTCACGGCGGAACAACACGATCTCCCCCGACTCGGTCGGGAAGGGCCACGCGAACGCGATGTCATGAAGGCGATCCTCGGTGCGCACCGCCAGCAACACCTCGCCCCGGGCCGCCGCGCCGCTTCCCGCTCCGGGGATGCGGCCCACGTAGGCGAGGTGCGCGTGCCCGTCGTCGTTGAGATGAAGGTCGATGAAGTCCACCCCGTCGCCCACCGGCCAGCGCGGACGCGCGGTGAATTTCGCATCGTGCCCGTGCGATCCACGCGGGGCGGAAGTGATGATCCGGCCACCGGCGTCATACACCAGAACCGTCTCCCCGCCCGCCGTGACGCGCAGGATATCCAAAAACGCCACCAAATCGGACCGCTTCCGCCCCGCCTCGGGTGCCTCCTCCCAGAGCGCCGAGTCCTGCAGCTCGCGCCAACGCCCACACATCCTTCACCCGCTCGCCATGCCACTGCGCCAGCGCCTCGGCCTTCGCATCCGCCACCGCCGCCAGCGTGACGCCCGCCTGTCGGCGCGCATCCTGCAGCGAAATACGCAAATAGCCCCAGCCCGCCAAACCGGTCGCGCATGCAAACGCGGCCAGCGCGATAAACATAAACCTCCGCCGCCATGGCGGCCCGGCCGTCGCCGCCGCGTCTCCCCGTCGCGCGCCTCCCGTCCCCAGGCCCAGCGCGCCCAGAATGGCGAGGTTCAGGCAAAACTGGGCCAACGCCGACCCACCGCGGGAAAAGAGCTGGAAACCCGGCACCGGCTCCATCGCCCCCGTCATCCGCACCAGCCCGGTGAGCAAAGCCGTGAGCGCCAGCCCCGCCGCCAAGGCCGCGCCCGCGCGCCGCAGCCACCGTTCGCCGTCTCTGCCCCACGCCACGCATCGGGTGCACAGCGCGACCGCCGATCCCATCAGCAAAAACCCCGTGGTAGGCATCATCTCGGGCGTGAGCCCCCGCCCCGCCAGCCCCCAGAAACAAGCGCTCGCTCCCGCCGCCAAAGCGATACCGAGCGCCACCGCGCGCGCCGCCGGTCGTGCGCCACCCCACAACCACCACAAGAGCGC
>JALOTV010000205.1 GCA_025457685.1 Opitutaceae bacterium | reverse complement strand
CATGACGCGTTGGCGCATGCCGCCGGAAAATTCGTGAGGGTAGGCGTGCAGCCGGCCGGCGGCGTCCTGGATGCCCACGGCCTCGAGCATGGCGAGGGCGCGGGCGAGCGCTTCGCGGCGGGAGATTTTTTCGTGGATGAGGAGGGGCTCGATGAGCTGGTCGCTGATCCGCAGATACGGATTCAGGGACGTCATCGGGTCCTGGAAAATCATCGCGATGCGCCGGCCTCGGATCGTGCGCAGGCGGGCGGGCGGGGCGGATAGCAGGTCGATGCCGTCGAAGAGGGCGGTGCCGCCCTCGATGCGGCCGGGTGGGCGGGGGATGAGGTCGAGGAGGGAGAGGAGCCGGATTCGCCGACGATGCCGAGGATCTCGCCGCGCTCGACGGAGAAACTCACGTCGTTGACCGCACGATAGACGCCGCCCCGGGTGTGGAAGCTGGTGCGCAGGTGGGAGACTTCGAGGAGCGGCATGGGCGGGGAGGCGATGGCGAAACGCCAAGGAGGGGGCACTTGCGCGCGGGGGCAAGCCGAGGCGCGCGGGGGCTTGCGGGCGGACGCGGGGGAACTCAGCGTGGCCGGCCGTCCCCATGTCGTCCGCCTCCGTCCAACCCGCCAACGAGTCCTCCGGTGTCGGGCGCGAGCCTATCCGGCCCACGCCGGTGCGTCGGCTCAAGTGGCGGCTGGAGCTGGTGGCGTATGTGATTTTCGAGGCCCTGCTTGGACTGATGCCCTTGCCATGGGTGGCGAAGATCGGGCGAGGTTTGGGCGTGCTGGCCCATGCGTGTCTCGGGGAGCGGCGTCGTATCGTGCGCCGCAACCTGCGTATCGCGCTGGCGGGCGAACGCACGCCGGCGGAGCTGCGCGAGCTGACGGTGGAGGTTTTTCGCCGGAGCGGGGCCAACCTGCTGTGCTCGCTGCGCACGGCGGAGATGAGTGAGCGTTCGCTGGCGCGCGCGGTGGTCCTGCGCGACGAGATCGTGTTTCGCGAAGCGGTGGCGAAGGGGAAGGGCGTGGTGATGGTGCTGGCGCACATGGGCAACTGGGAGGCGCTGGCGCAGTGGTTTCCCAAGCTGCTGCCGCCCGGCGTGGCGGGTGCCACGGTGTATAGGCCGCTCAACAACCCGATCATGAACGCTCGGGTGGTGGAGACGCGGGCGCGGCGCGGGATCGGGCTTTTTTCCAAGGACGACAACCCGCTGGGCATGGCGGGGTTTTTGCGACGGGGCGGCGTGCTCGGGGTGCTGAGCGATCAGCGGGCGGGCAAAATCGGCGAGCAGGTGCCGTTCTTCGGGCGGCTGACGAGCTGCACGCCCATACCGGCCATCCTCGCGCGGCGAACGGGCGCGGCGGTGGTGGGCGTATCGCTGCGCACGGTGGGCGCGGGGCGCTGGGAGATGGGCTTCCACGCGATGGAGGCCGGGGAGCCCACGACGCCGCGGGTGATGGCGCTGCTCGAGCGCATGATGCGGGAGAGCATGGCGGATGTGTTTTGGCTGCAGGATCGCTGGCGCGTGAGCCGCAGGCATCCGCAATGGGATGCGGGCAAACCGGTGCGCGGCGAGGCGCCGGCGCCTCGCAAACGGCGGCGCGCCTTGCTGTGGGCGCAGGCGAGCGGAGGCTGGGCGGAACCGCGGCCGGCCAATCCGGACGACGTCGACTACGAGAGAGTGGAGCGACGGCCGGGCGAGGGCGCGGAGGCGTTTTTGCGTCGGGTGGACGAGGCGGCGGAGCTGCCCCTGGACTACGTGGTCGGCGGGGCGGAGGAGCGCGGATTGAAAAAGGCGTGCCGCAAGTTGGGCATAGGCTGGTCGGGAGGCGCGGTGAAATGAAGGAGCTGCGTCATATCCGCGTGCTTTCGGACGGGCGGCCCGGTCATGAAAACCAGAGCGTGGGCCTGGCTCTGGCCTTGGCGCGGCGCACGGGCGCGACGCATGAGGTGGTGAAACTCGATTCCGCCTCCGGGCTGCTTGCGCGCATGCGTCGGGCGGCGGCGTTGGGCGCGGGCGATGTGGGGCGGCCGGAGTTGGTGATCTCGGCGGGCCATCGCACGCACCTGCCCCTGTGGTGGGCGGCGCGGAGGCTCGGGGCGCGTTCGGTGGTGATCATGCGGCCGAGCCTGCCGGAGGGTTTGTTCGACCTGGCGCTGGTGCCGAGGCACGACGTTCGTAGTGGAGATACGGATACAAAGCGTCGGGTGCTCACGCGAGGCGCGCTCAACCGCGTGCCGGAGGCGCTGCCGGCGAAGGAGGCGCGAGGGCTGGTCTTGATCGGCGGGCCCTCGAAGCACCACGGCTGGGACGGCGCGGCCCTTACTGACCAGATCGTCCGGGTGATCGCGACCGAGCCGGAGCTGGCGTGGACGGTGGCGGATTCGCGGCGCACGCCGGAGGGATTTTTGGCCGGGCTCGCATTGCCCGCCGGAGTGGAGCGGGTGCCGCATGCGGCGACCGGGCCGGGCTGGCTGGCGGGGGAGCTGGCGCGGGCGAGCGTGGTGTGGGCGACGGAGGACAGCGTGTCGATGGTGCACGAGGCGGCGACCGCCGGGGCCGCGACGGGGGTGCTGCCCGCGCCGCGCACGGGCGGCGGCCGGGTGGTGCGCGCGGTGGACGAGTTGGTGAAGGCCGGGCTGGCGACGCGTTATCCGGAAAAACCGGCGGCGCAGGCGGAGCGGTTTCATGAAGCCGGCCGCTGCGCCGAGCTGATCCTTGCGCGGTGGTTCGCAGCAGGGGAACACACGGGGAAAATTTTGACATGAAAGTCCTGCAAATCCTGCCCGAGCTGAATTCCGGCGGCGTGGAGCGCGGCACCCTGGAGGTGGCGCGACGTCTGGTGGCGGACGGACATGAGGCCGTGGTGGTTTCCAACGGTGGCCGCATGGTCGCGGAGTTGGAGCGGCGCGGGGCGAGGCACGTGCAGATGCCGGTGCACCGCAAGCGGCTGGGCACCCTGCTGCAAGTGGGGAGGCTGCGCCGGCTGCTGGAGGCGGAGCGGCCGGACGTGCTGCACATCCGCTCGCGCGCGCCGGGCTGGGTGGCGTGGCTGGCCTGGCGGAAAATTCCCGCCGCGACCCGGCCCCGGCTGGTGAGCACGGTGCACGGGTTCTACTCGGTGAACGTGTATTCGGCGGTGATGACGCGGGGAGAGCGGGTGATCGCGGTCTCGGAGAGCGTGCGCGATTACGTGTTGAAAAACTATCCGCGCGTCGCGCCGGAACGGCTGACGGTGATCCATCGCGGGGTGGCGCCGGAGGAGTTTCCGCGCGGCTTTACGCCGGATGCGGCGTGGCTGGCGCGCTGGCGCGAGGAGCGGCCCGAGCTGGCGGGCCGGAAGACGATTTTGTTGCCTGGGCGCATCACGCGTTGGAAGGGGCACGAGGATCTGTTGCGCCTCATCGCCGGTCTGCGCGCGGCGGGGGTGGACGCACACGGCGTGGTGGCGGGCGAGACGCATGCGCACAAGCGGGCCTTTGACGACGAACTGCGCGGACTGGCGGCGACGCTGGGCGTGGCGGAGCGGGTGAGCTGGCTTGGGCATCGCGCGGATGTGCGCGAGGTGATGGCGGTATGCGACGTGACCTGTTCGCTCTCGCGCGAACCGGAGGCCTTTGGGCGGGTGTCGCTGGAGGCGCTGGCGCTGGGCCGGCCGGTGGTGGGCTACGATCACGGCGGGGTGGCGGAGCAGCTGCGGGCGGTATTCCCGGCGGGCTGCGTGGCGACGGGGGACGAGGCGGCGCTGCTGGATCGGACACGCGCGTTGCTGGCGGGCTCCGCGGGGCCCGGGCCGATTCCGCGCGAGTTTACCCTCGACGCGATGTGCGGGGCGACCTTGGCGGTGTATCGTGATTTGCTCGCGAGCCCGCGCGGCTGAGTGTTTCCCAAGCACTGGCATGACCGACATGAAAACCGATGCAGCGATGTCCGACGCCGGCGGCGAGCCTCTGCGGCTGGCGGGGCTGGCGCCGTTTGGCGTGGGCGGGCGCCGGCGTTGTTTTGTGCATCCGGATTTTCCTGGCCGCTGCGTGAAGGTGGCGCGCGCGGATGGCACCACGATGTTGCAGCCGAAGAAAAGCGGGTGGCGGCCGGCCTGGACCCAGCGGGTTTACGACAACAACGCCGACGAGTTGAACGAACTCGGCAAGCTGCGGCGTATGCTGGGGGACGAGACGATGGCGCGGCACTTTCCGCGCCTTTACGGCATGGTCGCCACGGATCTCGGGCCGGGACTGGTCATGGACCTGGTGCGCGACGCGGACGGGCGGATCTCCCAGACCCTGCGCGAGCAGCTTTCGGAGGGGAATGAACTCGGGAAATACCGGGAAGCCTACGACGAGTTCGGGCGGTTCTTGCTCGGACACGGCATCGTGACCCGCGACCTGCTCGATCACAATCTGGCGGTGCGGCGCGGCGAGGGTGGGGAGTTTCGTTTCTATTTGATCGACGGCTTCGGGGACGCGGCGTGGTTCGCGCCGGGACGGTGGATACCGGCGATCGATAGGCGGCGTATCCGGAAAAAAATTACGCGAGGCTGGGCGCGTTTCGAGCGGGTGGCGGCCGAAATGGCCGATCCGGAGCAGGCGAAGGCCGCGCTTAGGTGGAAACTCGGGATGCTGCGCCACCGCTAGCCCGCGAGGCCGCGAGAGCGAAGGGCGACGGAGTAGAGGGCGTGGATGCGGGGCAGGGTGGACTCGAGCGCGAGTTCGTCCCGGGCGCGGGCAAAGACCGGTTCGAAGGCGTGCAGGCGAGCGGCGGGATCGAGCGCGAGGGCCTTGCGGATGAGGGCGGCGAGAGCGGGGGCGTCCTCCAGCGGGCAGAGCCACTCCTCGGGCAGGACCTCCTCGACTCCGGCCACACGGGTGCCGACGACCGGACGGCGCTGGTGGAGCATCTCGATAAAGGCGAAGGGGAACCCCTCGTGGCGCGAGGAGACGACCATCAAGTCGGCGAGGGCGTTGAGCGCGCCCACGTCGCGGCGAAAGCCCGCGAACCAGACCCGGTCGGCCACGCCGAGGGCGGCGGCGCGGGCCTCGAGATCGGCGCGCAGCGGCCCCTCGCCGATGATCCAGAGGGAAGCGTCCACCTCGCGCAGGGCCGCGAGCAGGATATCGAAGCCCTTGGCCTCGACCAGGCGGCCCACGGCGGCGAGCACGGGGCGCGGGCCGTCACGAAACGGCACGGGCGTGGCGGGCGGGGTGGTGACGGGAGCGGAGCGCGGGATGGCGTTCCAGATGACGGTGTGCGGGATGTCGCCCAGGGCTGCGCCGGCGCGGGCGCTGACCGCGATGACCTGATCGAAACCGCGGAAGACGCGCACGGAGCGTTTGGTGTTTTGCACCGTGGCGACGCGGGCGCAGGGAGGAAGGAAGGGGCGGAGGGTTTTGATCAGGGAGGCTGCCTTGTTGGCGTGGGCGTGGACCACTTCGGGGCGAAAGGCGCGGATGGCGCGGAGCACGGACCAGAGCAGGCGTGGATCGCGGCGGTTTTGGGCCAGCGAGAGCTCAAGTTTGCGCACGCCGGGCGCGACGCGATCCAGCACGATGGCCGAGGCGGCGAGCACGACCTCGTGGCCGGCATTTGCCTGCGCGGCGGCCAAGTCGACCACACTTCGTTCCAAGCCGCCCCATTCCTGGCTGGTGGCGACGACATGGAATATTTTCATGAGGAGGCAGAATTGTATTCTAGAAAGTCGAAAACCAATCAAAAAGTCCCTTTCCCGCGCGCCCATGCCTTCCGATTTATCCGCCTCTCGCCCGCTGCGAATTTTGCATTGTGCGGTTTATGGTCTGCGGAGGTATTTCGAGCTCTATCCCAACATCGAGCAGCGGCTGAACCAAGGGTTCGCGCGGGCGGGGCATTTTGTGGAGCGGTTTTCTCCGCGGGATGTGGCGAGGGCCGAGGCTCCGGTGCCGATCCGGGCGCTGGGGGTGGGGCGCATGAACGAGCGGCTGGTCGAGGCGTGCCGGAATTTTGAGCCGGATCTTTTGTTGCTGGGGCATTGCGAATTGATCACGGCCGACACCATCCGGCGCCTGGTGAAGGATCGCGCGACGGTGTGCCACGCGGTGTTCGTGACCAGCGGCGGGGAGGCGCTGCGTGAAATCGCGGCGGTGGGCTGCATCGCGGCGCATCTGCCCAACCCGGTGGACGTGACCATCGACCGCGAGCGTTCGTTCGAGAATAAAGTCTGGGCGCATGACCTCTTCTTCGCCGGAAGCGAGAAGGGCGAGCCGGCCCGCACGGCGTTTCTGCGTCAGTTGCGCGACGAGACGCCGGGCCTGCGGTTTCGCATTCACAAGGCCTTCGGGGAGCCGACGATCTCGGGGCACGCCTACTTCCGGGCGCTCGGGACCTCGATGATGGGGCTCAACCTGAGCCGGCGTTGGGATGTGCCGTGGTATTGCTCCGACCGGATCTCGCACCTGCTCGGCAACGGCGTGCTGGCGCTCACGCCGCGCACGCCTGGGCTGACGGATTTGTTCGGCCAGGACGCGCTAGGCTGGTATGATAACCTGGAGGAGCTGCGGCGGCTGATCGACGAGATGCGGCACAACCCCGAAGAGGCGAGGCGGCGGGCGCGTCTGGGCTGGGAGCAGGCGCGGGAGCGTTGCGAAAGCGGGCTGGTCGCGCGCTGGATGCTCGGGGTGGCGATGGAGGGCCGGCAGGTCGTGGACGTGCGGTGGGGAGACCAGGTGCATGTCGCCTGAGCCAAGGCGGCGGGTGCTGATCGTGGAGCCCGATTGCGACGGGCACCATGCGTTTTGGCTGGTGCTGCTGGTGGAGGCGCATCGGCGCGCGGGCTGGGCGGTGAGCGTGCTTGGCGCGGCGGGCGACGAGCGGGTGGCGGCGCAGGCTGGCCTGCGCGGGTATTCCTGGTCGGGGGTGGCGTGGATACAGGCGGTGGCTCCGGGCAGAGGCGGGCGTGATCTGGTGGCGCAGGCGGCGAGCGTGGCGGCCGAACGCGGGGTGGAGCGGGTGTTTTTTGCGTTTTTGGACAATGTCTGGGGCGGGTTGACCACGCTGGCCGGCGAAGGGCGCGCGGCGCTGGCGGGCAAGGTGAGCGGGGTGTGGTTTCACCCTTATGCCCTGGACGCGGCGTGGCGTTGGGCGCCTCCGCTGGGCAAGCGCTGGAAGGAGCGCGGCCGGCTGCATCGCTTCTGGGCGACGGGCGCAGCGGCGGGTCTGTTCGCCTCGGTCTATTTTTTGGTGGAGGAAGGCGCGGAGCGTTTGCGGGAGGTGTCGCCAGCGGTGCGTTCGCATGTGCTGGCTGATCCGTATGAACGCGAGCCGCGGCTCGACCGGGAGGCGGCGCGCGAGTGGCTGGGCATCGGCGCCGGGCGCATGGTGTTTTTGCACATCGGCAGTCCGGAGCGGCGCAAGGGGCTGCCCGACGTGATCGAGGCGTTCGGGCGGCTGGCGCGGGAGGCGGTAGCCGGGGCGACGGCGCAAGGCCGGCCGCTGTTGCTGCGGGTGGGGCGAAACGACCGTCTGGGGGCGGGGGAGCGCGCGGCGCTCGATGCGCTGGTGGAGGGCGGCTGGGCGACGACGGTGGAGCGGCACGTGCCGGCGGAGGAGCTGATGGAGTATTTCGCGGCGAGCGACTGGGTGCTTATCCCGTATCGGAAATTTCGATACTCCTCGGGCATCCTGGCCAACGCGGCCGGGGCGGGTCGGCCGGTGATCGCCTCCGGTTACGGCTACATCGGGCGCACGGTGGAGGCGGAGAAGCTGGGCCTGGTCTACCGCCACGGCAGCGCTCGGGCGCTGGCGGAGGCGCTGGGTGAGGCGTCGCGGAGCGGGGGGGCGGAGCAGGTGTCTTTCACCATCCGGGCGGAGAGCCGTGCAGCCCGTGCGCCGGAAATGTTTGTGCGGCGTATGTCGGAGTGGTTGCTCCCAAGCCCCACCTGACGGGGCGGAACCTGCCTCTTCACCCGGCCGATATGGCCTTGTCGCACGAGACTCGAATCACCAGTTGTTCAGGTCTGTGGCTAATAAACTAATCTCCCTGCTGTTTCCTGGGTTTGCGCTTCGTCGGCGTCTGTCCAAGGCACTTTTCCGAAAGCAAAATTCCTACCTCATCGAGACCGGCTGGCTCGAAAGCATGCGTTCGGGGCGCTGTTGCCGGGCGAATGGCGAAAGCATACCTTGGATAAATTATCCGATGCTCGCGCTGCTGGACGAGCGGCTATCACCGGGTTTTGAGCTGTTCGAATACGGCAGCGGTTTCTCCACCGAATATTTCGCACGCCGGTGTAAGCGTGTGATCTCGGTCGAGTATGATGCGACATGGTATGAGAAGGTGAAGGCAAAGGTGCCGGCCCACGTCACGGTGGTGCACGTTCCGATCCAGGATGTCCAAGGCTACAGCGGGGCCATCGCCGGGCAGGCCACCAAGTTTGATGTCGTGCTGGTGGACGGGGCGCATCGGGTGGAGTGTCTTCGCGCCGCGCTGCCGGCCTTGTCCGAATCGGGGGTGGTCATTCTGGATGATTCCTCTCGGGAGGAATACCGTCCCGGCTTCGAGATGATGAAGGCGGCGGGTTTTCGGGAAATCACCTTGGTGGGTATGAAGCCGACGCATCCCGGCATGCATTCGACCACCCTCTTTTATCGTGATCGAAACTGTCTGGGGCTTTGATGCACTCGACCAACTTGGCCAAGGATCGAAACGCCCGATTGAGGCGTGCCCGTGTGCCTCGCGATTTGATGCGAGAAGGCGGGCGCACCTACCTGGACCATCAGACGGGGTTGTGGTTCGAGGATTACTTCCGACGGTTTGTCAGTGACGGTAAATGCGACGATGCGGCGAACGAGTCCGGTGTTTGGACTTACCTTCCGATAGGCTGGACGGCCTTGGAAGCGCGTTACCGGGAGCTGCCGCGGTTTGCACGCCGGTATCTGGGACTTCACTCCTGGCTATACCGGCGCGTAGGCCGGGTGGCGACGGGGTGCTGTCTGGAGCACGAAAAGGTTTTTACCGTGTGCCAGCATGCCCGCGGGGTAGAGATCGACCGGAGGGTGCGAAAGCCGGAGAATCTGTTGGTGTTTTCCTGCGGAGGAAACGGGCACGTGCCGCTCCCGTTGATTTGCGACAAGCGCGATATCTTGCCGGTGGC
>JALOTV010000204.1 GCA_025457685.1 Opitutaceae bacterium | reverse complement strand
GAGGAAGGCGCCCATGCCGAGTTCGAGGCGGGCGCTGTAGCGGAGTTCGTCGTGGCGCTTGCCGCCCTTCTTTAGCGCGGGCGAGACGGCGTAGAGTTTTTCGTAGCTGGCGCAGAGCTCGGTGATGGTTTTGTCCGAGATGGCGTTCACCTGTTCGACGAGGTCGCCGACGCCGTAGGTGTTGGTCGCGAAGCCGAATTTAATCTCGGCGGCGACCTTGTCGCCCTCGGTGACGGCGACCTGGCGCATGTTGTCGCCGAAGCGCACGATCTTGGCGCCCTGCCAGTCATGCCAGGCATGGGTGGCGCGCATCCAGGCGGCGATGCGATCCTGGACCTCGGTGTCGGACCAGTGGCCGACGACGACTTTGCGACCGAGGCGGAGGCGCGTATGCAGGAACCCGGCCTCGCGGTCGCCGTGGGCCGCCTGGTTGAGGTTCATGAAATCCATGTCGATCGACGACCAAGGGAGGTCGCGATTGAACTGGGTGTGCAGGTGGAGGAACGGCTTTTTGAGCGTGGTCAGCCCGCGGATCCACATCTTCGAGGGAGAGAAGGTGTGCATCCAGAGCACGAGGCCGGCGCAGTTTGCATCGCTGTTGGCCTCGATGCAGACCTTGGCGATTTCATCGGGCGTGGTGAGCAGGGCCTTGAACTCGAGCGGGAGGGGAAGTCGCTTCGACTTCACAAGGCCGTCGACGACGGCTTGGGCGTTGGCGGCGACCTGCTGCAGCGGGCCGGGGCCGTAGAGATGCTGCGAACCGCAGACGAACCAGATGGAAGGGGTGGAGAGGTTGACGAGGGACATGGGAGGAACGGTCTTGAAGAGGGTTGGGAAAACGGGGGGTAAAGCGCGGCTCAGGCGGACTGCGCGGCCTTGATATCGAGCAGCTCCTTCATGACGCGCGAGAGGTCGGCGGATTTGTTGACGCCGCCGAAGCTGTCGTGGAGTTCCCGATACAGGGCGTAGAGTTGGTCGTAGACCTTTTGGTTGGCGGCCTTGGGGCGATAGGCGACGCCGGCCTTGAGGCGGGTCATCTTCTTTTGCGCGGTGGGGAAATCCGGGTGCGCGCCGGCGAGCACGGCGGCGGAGACGGCCGAGCCGAGCGCGCAGGCCTGCGAGGAGCCGGCCACGAGCATGGTGCAGCCGGTGACGTCGGCGTAGATCTGCATGAGCAGCGGGTTTTTCTCCGCGATGCCGCCGGCGCAGACGACGCGCTCGATGGGCACGCCGTATTCCTTGAAACGTTCGATGATGGCGCGCGCGCCAAAGGCGGTGGCCTCGATCAGCGCGCGGTAGAGCTCGGCCTTGGTGGTGTAGAGCGTGGTGCCAAGCGTCAGGCCGGTGAGGCGCTGATCGACGAGGATGGTGCGGTTGCCGTTGTTCCAATCGAGCGAGAGCAGGCCCGACTGGCCGGGCTTCAATTTCGCGGCCTCGGCGGTGAGGGTGGCGTGGAGCTTCACGTCACCCAGCACGCCCTCGACGAACCATTTGAAAATATCGCCCACCGCGGATTGGCCGGCCTCGAGGCCGTAGTAGCCGGGGAGGATGGCCCCTTTGACGATGCCGCAGATGCCGGGGATGTCGGGCACGGTCTTGTCGGCGGAGACGACGCCGCAATCGCAGGTCGAGGTGCCGATGACCTTCACGAGGGTGCCTTCGGCGACGCCGCTGCCGATGGCGCCGTAGTGGACATCCATCTCGCCGATGGCGATGGGGATGCCGGCGGGCAGGCCAAGTTTTTTGGCCCACTCGGCGCAGAGCGTGCCGGCCGAGGCGGTGGCGTCGTGCGCCTTTTCGTAGAGGCGGTCGCGCAGGTCGGCGAGGGCGGGGTCGAGCGCGGCGAGGAACTCTTTGTCGGGCAGGCCGCCCCAGTCCTCGGCGTAGAGGGCCTTGTGGCCGGCGCAGCAGACGCCGCGCTTGACGGCCTTCGGGTCTTTCACGCCGGCGAGCACGGAGGGAATCCAGTCGGCTAGCTCGACCCAGGAATAGGCGGCTTTGAAGACGGCGGGCGCGGTGCGCTTGCAGTGGAGTATCTTGGACCAAAACCACTCGGACGAGTAGGTGTTGCCGCACTTCGCGATGTAGTGCGGGCGTATTTTGGCGGCGAGCGCGGTGATCTCGGCGGCCTCCTTCACGCTGGTGTGGTCCTTCCAGAGCCAGCAATGGGCGGCGAGGTTGCCGGCCCACTTTTTCTGGAGGGCGAGGGGAGTGTTGGTGGCGTCCACCGGGATGGGGCTGGAGCCGGTGGTGTCCACGCCGAGGCCGATGACCTGGCGAGCGTCGAAGCCCTTTGCCTTCTTCGCCTGGGCGAGCGCCCCTTTGATGGATTTTTCCAAGCCCAGAAGATAGTCGGCGGGATTTTGCCGCGCGAGGTGGTGGTTCTTGGGATCCAGCAGCACACCTTGGTGGCCGCTGGGATAGTTGACGATGGCGGTGCCGAGCTCCGCGCCGTCCTTGCAACGCACCACGAGGGCGCGAACCGAATTGGTGCCGTAATCGATGCCGAGGGTAAACATGGTCGGTGATCTTTTCCGAACGCTGCGCGAGGAGTGTTTGCTGGTAAACATCGCGAACACTTGACAGTCATGTAATCAAGCATGCCGGGAGTCACCATGAGCACGATCGCGGTCCGGGCCGGGGTGTCGAAAAACACCGTCTCGCTGGCGCTGCGCCACGACCCCCAGATCCCGCCGCACACGCGGCGGCGCATCGAGAAGATCGCGCACGAGCTCGGCTATGCGAAGAATCCGGTGGTGGCGCAGCTCATGACCGAGTTGCGCAAGGCGCATCCTGCCGGGCATCGGCGGACGCTGGCCCTGATCAACGCCAACCAGTCCGCACGCGCCTTCACCAGCCATCCCACCATACCGGCCTACGTCGAAGGATGCCGCCGGCGCGCCGTGCAGCTGGGTTACACGCTCGATGAATTCTGGCTGCACGAGCCCGAGCTCTATGGCGAGAGATTCAACCGTATCCTGCGCGCGCGCGGCATACGCGGATTGATCGTGGTGGGGCTGATGAACGAGAACCGCCTGCCGCCGCGTTTTTCGGTGACGTGGCAAAACCATGCGGTGGTGGTCACAGGCGTGCGCACCCGAGAGCCCACGCTCAGCTTCGCCTGCGTGGATCATCACGCGCTGGTGATCGAGGCGATGGAGCAGGCCCGCCTGCTGGGCTACCGACGGCCGGCGCTGGTGCTGGAGGATTCGATCGATCGACTGGTGGACCGTCGTTTCAGCTCGGGCTTCTGGACCGGCCAACTCGCGCTGGAACCGACGGGGCGGGTGCCGGCCTACCTCGAAGTGGAGGCGACGCGCGCGGAGCCGGCCCGCTTCGCGCGTTGGTGGGGCGCGCACCGGCCGGATTGCATCCTGACTCTTCACACCGTGGTGGCGGAGTGGCTGGAGGCGGCGGGGCTGCGCGCGCCCCGCGACGTGGGGCTCATTCAGCTGGAGCTCAGGCGCGGGTGCGAGGACTGGGCGGGCATGGACCAGCACAACGACCTGACGGGCGAGGCCGCCGTGGATATGCTGCTCGCGCTTCTGCACAACGCGGAGATCGGGCTGCCGTCCGCCCCGCGCGCGACTTTGGTCGGTGCATCGTGGCTACCGGGGAAAACCGTGCTGCCGCAGATCAGGGCGGACTGAGCGCGATAATTTCCAAGGTGAAGGTCGAGCCGGCGCCTGGCGCGCTGCGCAGCGTGATGTCGCCGCCCAGCAGACGGGCCAGGCTGCGACTGATGGAGAGGCCGAGGCCGGAGCCGCCGAAGCGACGCGCCACCGAAGCGTCCGCCTGGGCGTAGGGGGCGAACAGCCTTGTCTGGGCTTCGGGCGAGATGCCTTGTCCGGTATCGATCACCTCAAAGCTCAGGCGCCAGTGGCGTTCGTCGATTTGCTTGGCGGAGACGACCACGCGCACCGATCCCCGTTCGGTGAATTTCACCGCGTTGGAGATCAGGTTGGACAGGATCTGGCGCAGGCGCAGCGGATCGGTCAGCACGAGCTCGGGGGCGTCGGTGGCTATTTCCAGTCCCATCTGCACGCCTCGCGTCTCCGCGGCCGGGCGAAACAGGCCGATGAGGTGCCGCAAGAAATCGGGCAACATCAAGTGGCAGGATTCCAGTTTCATGGCGCCCGCCTCCAGCTGCGACCAGTCGAGCATTTCGTTGACCAGGCGCATGAGGCTCTCGGCGGCCTCGCGCATCATGACCAGATTCTCGCGTTGATCCGCGGTGAGCGCGGGGGCGTCGCCCAGCATCAGATCGGTGAGGCCGTGGATGCCGCTCATGGGAGTGCGGATCTCGTGCGACATGACGGCGAGGTAGCGGTTGCGGGCGGCGTTGGCCGATTCCGCGGCCTCTTTGGCCTGGCGCAATTCCTCCTGCATCGCGTGGCGCGCCGTGATGTCGTGGAAGGCGACGACGATGCCGCCGCGTCCGTCGAACTCGACGTGGGTGGCGGAGAACAGCGTCCAGATCTCGCGGCCGTCGAGGGTGCGCAGCCTGATCTCACGCGGCGCGGCGACCGTGCTCTGCGCCAGGTCGGCGAGCAACTGTTCGCGATCCTTGGCGTCGGCGTAGAACTCGACCGCCTTGCGCGAGAAGAAGGCCTCGGGCTTGCCTCCCATGAGTTCGGCGGCGAGCCGGTTCACAAACATCAAGCGTCCCGACTCCGCGTCGCTGATCACGACGGGGAAGGGGGCGTTTTCGGCCAGTTGGCGGTATTGGCGTTCGCCTCGACGCAGTCTCCGGTTGAGCCGCACCAGCGGCGTCACCCAACCCAGCGCGGTGACGGTCACGGCGGCCAGGATGCCCAGCGCCCAATACCACGCCCGCAGGTCGGTTTGCGGGTCGGGATCGTAGAGCATCGGGGATGGATCAAAGTCCTTCGGCACCATGCCGAACTCCTCGTAGGTCTGGGCGATGTGCCGCCAGCGGCCCGGGTTCATATGGCCGACCTCGATCAGCCCCGGGTGCATCAACTGCGCAGTGCGCTCGGCCTCGAAACGCAGGTGGCTGAGCGACTTCACGGACTGGTAGCGGTTGATGGCCAGCTCGATGATCTCGTCGGGATTTTCCAGGGCGTATTCCCAGCCGCGCAGGCTGGCGGCGCGGAAGGCCTTGACCATCTCGGGACGCATCCGCGCCACCTCCTCGGTGGTGAATAGATTGTCGCCGTAGAAATCGATGCCACCCGCGCGCGGCGAGAGCACGGTGTATTCGACGCCCGCCTTTTGCAGGAGGTAGGGTTCGTCGGTGCTGTATCCGCTCATGGCGCCCACCTTGCCCGCAAGCAGATCGTCCACGCTGAAGCTGTGGGGCACGATCTGCAGCCTGTCCGTGTCTATGCCTTCGTTGCGAAAGTAGGCGAACAGCTCCGCGGACTGGGGTTCGATCATGAGCGGGCGGTCATGCAGGCCCTGCAGGTCGGTGACCGCCCCCGAGCCGCGGGCGATCAACACGAGCGGCGAGTGCTGGAAAATCGTGGCCAGCACGAGCACCGGTTTTCCTTGGGCGCGGAGCAAGACCACCTCCGAGGTGCCCACTCCGAACTGGGCCTCTCCGTTGAGAACTGTTTCCACGGGGTCGTGACCGGGCTGAGCCTCGACCAGGTGCACATCCAGCCCCGCCTCGCGGTAATAACCCTTTTCGATGGCCGCGTAATATCCTGCGAACTGAAACTGGTGTCTCCACTTGAGCTGGAGGGTGACGCGCTCCAGCGGCCTCTCCGTCCGGGCCTTTGGCGTTTCGCCGTTTGCGGCCTCCCCCGCGCGCGTCGCGACCAACGCAAGCATGGCTGCGATTCCTGCCAGCCAGACGGCGAGGAGCGGAGACTTTCGCATGTCGTTATTGGACCGCTCCGTCGTTCGGAAATCAAGCCAAGGAAGCCA
>JALOTV010000203.1 GCA_025457685.1 Opitutaceae bacterium | reverse complement strand
TTGGGGCCCATATCGCGGTGGGTGAGCTTGAACCAAGCGCGGGCAAAGGCGTCGGCGAATTGGTCGGGGTTTTCCAGGAAGCGTCGTGAGATTTTCTCGTAGGCGGGGTCAAAACGCAGCGACAGGTCGGTGGTGAGCATCGTGGGGCGATGCTTCTTCGACGGATCGTAGGCGTCTGGGATGACGGGCTCGGAATTTTTGGCGACCCACTGATGGGCGCCGGCGGGGCTCTTAGTGAGTTCCCAGTCGTAGCGGAAGAGGTTTTCCAGGTAGTTGCTGCTCCACTTGGTCGGGGTGGTGGTCCAGGTCACTTCCAGGCCGCTGGTGATGGTATCAGCGCCTTTGCCCGTGCCGTAGGAATTGGCCCAGCCAAATCCTTGCTCAGCGATGCCGGAGCCCTCGGGTTCGCGGGAGACGTGGGATTCGGATGCGGCACCGTGGCATTTGCCAAAGGTGTGTCCGCCGGCGATGAGGGCGACGGTCTCCTCGTCGTTCATGGCCATGCGGGCGAAGGTTTCACGGATGTCGCGCGCGGCGGCGACGGGATCGGGATTTCCGTTGGGGCCTTGGGGATTGACGTAGATGAGCCCCATTTGCACGGCGGCGAGGGGCGTCTCGAGTTGGCGGTCGCCGGAGTAGCGCTTGTCGCCGAGCCATTCGGTCTCGGAGCCCCAGTAAACGTGCTCTTCGGGCTCCCAAACGTCGGCGCGGCCGCCGCCAAAGCCGAAGGTTTTAAAACCCATCGATTCCAGCGCGACGTTGCCGGCGAGAACCATGAGGTCGGCCCAAGAGATCTTTTTGCCGTATTTTTGTTTGATGGGCCAAAGCAGGCGGCGCGCTTTGTCGAGGTTGGCGTTGTCCGGCCAACTGTTGAGGGGGGCGAAGCGTTGTTGTCCCGCGCCTGCGCCTCCACGACCGTCGCCTGTGCGGTAGGTGCCCGCGCTATGCCACGCCATACGGATGAAAAACGGTCCGTAATGGCCGAAGTCCGCCGGCCACCAGTCCTGCGAATCGGTCATCAGGGCGTGGAGGTCTTTTTTCAGGGCAGTGTAATCGAGTTTCTTGAACTCTTCCGCGTAATCGAACTCCGCGCCCATCGGGTCGGACAGGGGGGAGTTCTGGTGCAGCATCTTAAGGTTTAGCTGATTGGGCCACCACTCGCTGTTGCCTCGACCGCCTGCGCCCAGGGCAGCGTGGGAGGGTTTGGACATCGTGCCATGCAGATGAGGGAAGGGGCATTTGCCGCCGGTGTTGGTCGCGTGTGGATTTTCCATGGTAAAGCGTAGGGGGAAGAAAGAGGGATGAAGTGAGAAAAGGCGGTCTGTCTAGCCGAGCATCGCAGGATTTTTAACCGCAACGCCTGCGAAGGTCTAAGCACATCGTTTCGGGGGCCTTGAGGCAAGCGACCCGAGGGATTGTGCGTCGATACACGCAGCAGTCGAACCGTGCTCACCTCCCTCGCAATTTTCCTGCGGTTAGGGTGTGTCTGAAGCGGTGGATTCTGTCGCTTGAGCGTCTGTGACGGGTGGGGTGGGGCGGGTGGGGGTGTTGCGGCGGATGATTTCCACCACCCGGGCCTCAGCCTCGGCGGCTTTTTTTTCGGCACGGACGATAGCCAGGCGCGCCCATGAAAGGGTGAGAATGACGAGGGCCACCCCGAGGGTGATGAGCTGGCGGTGGCGGCGGCGTTCGGGTGCGCGGCAAGCCTGGTCAAACAGGCGGGAAAACTCGGCGGCGTCTCCGGGACGTTTGGCCGGGTCGTTGGCCATGGCGCGGTTGATGAACGCATCGACCTGGGCGGGCACGTGGGCGAGGCGCGAGGCGCGCGCGTAGGCTCCGCGGGGGACGCGGCCGGTGAGCATTTGATAGACCATCACACCTAGCGCGTAGAGGTCGGTGGCGGGAGTGACCAAGCCGGCGGACTCCATTTGCTCGGGCGCCATGTATTCGAAGGTGCCAAAGAGCGCGCCGCTGGACGTGAGGGGGTTGGAACCGGCGGGTTGCGTGGTGTGGGCGAGGCCGAAATCCGCCAGGGTCAGGCGGCCGTCGGAAAGCACGAGCACGTTGGCGGGCTTGAGATCGCGATGGATGACTCCTTGGGCGTGCGCGGCACCGAGCGCATCCGCGATCTGCCGCACCCAATCCCGCACCTGGGTCATGGAGTGGGCGCGTCCATCGAGCAGCTTGGCCAAATCTCCGCCGCTGGCCCACTCGGTGACGAGGTAGAGCGTGTCGTCGGGGAGTTTGCCAAAATCGTGTATTTGCAGGACGTGGGGGTGGTTGAGCCCGGAGAGGATGCGGGCCTCGCGTTCAAAGCGGATGCGCGCCTCCTCGTCGGGCGCGATGGCGGCGGGAAGGATTTTGACCGCGACGGTCCTTCCCAGGCGGTGTTGCTCCGCGCGATAGACGGCGCCCATGCCGCCGACGCCGCAGAGTTCGAGGACCTTGAGGCCAGGGATGGAGTCGGCGATTTGCTCGGCGCTGGGTGCATCCCAGCGCACCACCGCGCCGGTTTGGGTATGGTGCACGATGGTGCGCGGCCGGGAGGGTGGCGGCGGATGGGCGGGGTCTTCGCTCATGCGCGCTGGCGGCCCGGGGCGGGGCAATGCAGATTCGTGGGAAGCGGTGTCCGCATGGGGTGGGGCAGCGATAGTGGGCACGTTCCGCAAAGTTTCGGCAAGCTTGCAACCGGCGTTGCGGAAGGATGCGGGCTTTCTCACCCCCCGTTTGACAACGCGGCCCGAGCCCTGCCCCATAGAAAGATGTCTTCGCCCAAGCGCGCCGTCCTCCTGGTCAATCTCGGTTCCCCCGACTCCACCGACGTCCCGGACGTCAAAAAATACCTGCGCGAATTTCTTGGCGATGAGCGCGTGATCGATCTGCGGCCGCGGTGGGCGGCGAAGTTTTTGGTCAACTGCATCATCGCCCCGACGCGCGCGCCGAAATCGGCCGAGGCCTACAAGGAGGTTTGGAAGCCGGAGGGTTCGCCGCTGATCATCACGTCGATGAGCGTGCAGAAGAAACTTGTGGCCGCGCTCGGGCCGGATCTGCCGGTGTTTCTCGCCATGCGCTACGGCACGCCGTCGATCGCTAGCGTGTTGCAGGCCATCGCGGCGGCGGGGATCGAGGAGCTGCTGCTAATCCCGCAGTATCCGCACTACGCCATGTCTTCGTGGGAGACGGTGGTGGTGAAGGTCTACGAGGAGGCCAAGCTCCACGCGCCCGCCACTCGGATCGATTGCGTGCAGCCCTTCTATGAGGACGCCGACTACATCGAGGCGCTGCATGAAGTCTCGCGGCCCCACCTTGATCAGGCGCCCTACGACCACGTGCTCTTCTCTTATCATGGCATCCCGGAGCGCCACCTGCGGAAGGCCGATTCGTCGAAGGGGCACTGCATGATCACGCCGAACTGCTGCGACACGTGTTCGGCCGCGCACGCGACCTGTTACAAGGCGCAGTGCGTGAAGACCACGCAGGCCTTCGTGCGGCGGGCGGGCATCCCGGACGGCAAGTGGTCGATCTCGTTTCAATCCCGCATCGCGGGCGAGCCGTGGCTGTCGCCCTACACCGACCACGAGTTCCAGCGCCTGCCGAAGGAGGGGAAAAAGCGTCTGGTGGTGTTTACCCCGGCCTTTGTCGCCGACTGTCTGGAGACGCTCGAGGAGATCGAGGGCGAGGGGAAAGAGGATTTCCTGCAAGCGGGCGGGGAGCATTTTCACCACGTGCCCTGCCTCAACGATTCGTCGGCCTACATCGAGTTCCTGCGGGCTAGGGCACGGCGCTGGGCGGAAGGCGAAAAACCGACGGCGACCCAGCGTGCCGCCGCGGCGGCGACCTTCGCGCGAAAGCAGGCCTGAGGACCAAGCGCATCGAGCCGGGCCCGAACGCGATTCACGCCTCACGGGCGGGCCGGCGTGATGTTTTGCAGTTTTGGATTTGTCCGACACGATTCAGCGCATGGCCACCACTGCCTCGACCGACGCGCCCGCCGTGCTGCTCCTCGATCGCGAGGGTGGTATCCGTATGGCCAATACGGGCGCGGCCGCGGCGCTGGGGCGGCCGGCCGAGGCCCTGCGCGGGGTGCGTTTCGTGTCGTTGTTGAGCTTCGAATTCGCGACCGACGATCCCTCCATGCTGGGTATCCAGTGGGAAGCGCTGCTGGGCGTGGCGGTGTCGCGTGCGCAGACGGTAAAGCCGACCGCGGGATCGCGATCCTACCACTTGCGAATAGACGCGGCGGATGAGGCGGCGGGGTTGTGGCTGGCCACGCTCGCCCCGCTGCCGGATGGGCCGGCGGCTGGGGCGTCGGCAAGCGGGGCGCATCCGCTCGCCGACGCGGCGGCGTTGCTGGCCAACCGAGGGAGCCTGGGCTTTTTCGATCTGCGGCTGGATGTCGGGGAGCTGGTGACCTCGTCGGGATGGAAACGCATGCTCGGCTACACGGAGCACGAGCTGCCCGACACGCTGGCGAGCTGGCGCAGGCTGGTGCATCCGGACGACACGGCGGCAGCGCCGGATCACGCCCCGCGTCGCCAGCCCTCGGGGGCGAGGCCTTTCGCGGTGGAGTATCGGCTGCGGCATCGCGACGGCCGCTACCTTTGGGTCAGCTGCGTGGGGGTGCGGATATTCGGGCCGGAGGGCGCGTTGCAGCGGGTGAGCGGGGTGCATCTGGACATCACCGAGCGCAAGGAGCTGGAGGAGATCAGCCTGATCAACGACGAGCGGCTCCAGCGTTTGTGCGTGCAGGGCGAGCTGGCGGCGTTCGACCTGGATTTCGCGGCGCGTCAGCACTGGTTTTCCGCGGCGTGGCATCGCTTGCTGGGCACTCGGGCCAATGACGAGGACGTCATTCTCACCGAGCCGACGCCGCTTTTGGGCGCCTTGGCCGAGCCGCAATTGGCGGAAGGGTTGACGGAGCTGTTTCGGCCGACCGAGGCGGCGAGCGGGCAGGGGCGGAGAACGCTCGAACTGCGCGCGGCCGACGGTAAGGCCGTGCGGGTGTTGTTGAGTTTTCAGGGGGAATACGGGCGGCAGGGCGACTTGTTGCGCGTGACGGGGCATGCCTTGCCGCTGGCGGGTTTGGCGGTGGCGGCCGACGGGCCTTCGGGCGAGTTGCTGGGCGACGCGCTGGAACATCTCGCCGAGGCGGTGATCATCGCCGACCCGCGAGGCCGGGTGGTGTCGATCAACGCCAAGGCCTGTGCGTTGTTGCGATTTGCCCGGGCCGAGGCGGTCGGGGCGGCCTTGGCGGATGTGTTTCGCATCGTGTATCGGGTGAACGGAGCGCCGGCGGATGACGCGTTGGAGCTGGTGTTGAACGAGGCCCAGCCGGCGGCCGGGGCCAAGATGAGCGATTTGCATGCGTTGGCGGCGAGGGAGCCGGGTGGCGAGGCGCGGCCCATCGTGTGGCTGGCGCGGGAGAGTCGGAGCGCGGAGGGCGCGCTGGCGGGCTTCGTGGTGGTGTTTCGCGATCCGGAGGAGATGTCGCTCACGCCCGAGGAGTTGGTGCGGGCGAATCGTTTCGAGTCGCTCGGCATCCTGGCCGGCGGCATCGCGCACGACTTCAACAATCTGCTCACCACGATTCTAGGCGGGGTGTCCACGGCGAAGGACAATCGGGAGTTCAATCACCTGGACGCGGCGGAGCAGGCGTGTCTGGCGGCGAAGCAGCTGACTCGCCAGCTCTTGACCTTTGCCAAGGGGGCCGGCTCGCAGGCGGCGCGGCAGGTGGTGGCGCCGGGCGATTTGTTGCAAAACGCGGTGCGCATCGCGGCGGCGGGCAGTCCAGTGGTGGTCAAGGTGGACGCCTCGCCGGATCTGTTGCCGGTCGAGATCGACAAGGGGCAGATTTTGCAGGTGGTGCAGAACCTCGTGATCAACGCGATCCAGGC
>JALOTV010000202.1 GCA_025457685.1 Opitutaceae bacterium | reverse complement strand
GAGGCTCATGAGGTTGGCGCTCACCCCGAAGAGGTGCATGACGAGAAACGCGATCAGCATGCCGAGAGGCAGGCTGACGGACGTGGCGAGGCTGGCGCGCAGGTGTAACAGGAAAACCACTACGACGAACATCGCGGTCGCGACGGCCTCGACCAGGTTGGCCGAGACGGTGGCGTTGGTCTCCGCGATTAGCTGGGAACGGTCGTAGAACGCGAGCTTCTCGGCGGCGAGGGCGGGGGCGAGGTCGGCGAGGCGTTGCTTGACCCCGGCGATGACGCGCTTCGGGTCCTCGTTTACGCGCAGGGCGACGATGGCGCCGACCTGTTCCTGGGCGGCGTCGGCGAGCAGGCCCTGGCGGATCTGGCCGCCGAGCTGGACCTGGGCGATCTGGCCCAGGCGCACGCCGGCGCCCTTCATGCGGTCGCCGCGGATGATGATGTTTTCCACGTCGCGCACCGAGCGGATGAAGCCGACGCCGCGGATCATGGTCTCGATGCCGCTTTGCTCGACGCTCATGCCGCCGACATCGCGGCCGGCGGCGCGCACCGCGGCCATGAGCTGGTCGAGAGTGATGCCCTGCTCCTCGAGGCGGGTGGGGTCGATGTCGATCTGGTATTCGCGCACCACGCCGCCGGCGGGAGCGACCTCGGCGACGCCGGGGACGGCACGGAGGGCGGGCACCACGATTTGGTCGAGCACGTAGCGCTTCGATTCGGTGTCGCGCGGGCCTTGCAGAGTGAACGCGTAAACCTGGCCCATGGCGGTGGCGTCGGGCCCGAGCTTGGCGGTGACGCCGGGCGGCAGAAGCGTCTGGATCTGGGCGAGACGTTCGAGCGTGCGGGTGCGGTTGTCGTAGAGATCGCGGCTATCCTCGAAGATGACGTAAACGTAGCTGCCGCCATAGAGGGAGAGGCCGCGCACGGTTTGCACGCCGGGTAGGCCCTGGAGTTCGCGGGCGAGGCGGGTGGTGACCTGGCGGTCGATGTCCTCGGGCGATTGGCCCGGCCACTCGGCCCAGACGATGACTTGGTTGTCCGAGAGATCGGGGATGGCGTCCACCGGCACCTGGCGCCAGGCCCAGAGCCCGGCGAGGGCGAGGCCGAGGGCGACGGCGAGGGTGACGAAGAGATTGCGGATGGCGAAGGCCAGCATGGATAAAATGACGAATGACCAATGCCGAATGACGAATGGGCGCGGTCGCGTGGGTGTTTAGTGGGCGTGGGCAGGAGCCGGAGCGGTGGCGCCGAGCGGGTAGAGGAGGCTGGGGGTGCCGGCGAGCTGGGCCTGGCTGTCGAGGAGGAAGGCGCCCTGGGTGGCGACGACGTCGCCGGCGGAGAGGCCGGCGCGGACGACGTAGAGATCGCGGCCATTTTCGTATTCGAGGCGAGGGCCGAGGGCGAGCGGGGCGAGTTCGAAACGGGCGGGGCCGGAGGCGCCGGGATTGGCGAGTTTCCAGGCGACGTGGCGCGTGCCGGTGGAGAGCACGGCGGTCTTGGGCACGAGGGCGAACTGGCCCCAAGTGGCGCGGTCGACGGGATCGGCGGGTTCAAGGTCGGAGCCGAGCGCGACATCGAAGCGGGCGCTCACGAGGCTGCCGGGCGAGAGCACGGAGCGGGCGCCGGTGAGGTGGATGCGCACCTCGCGGGAGCGGAGCGAAAGGTTTATTTCATCGGTGACGCGGCCGACCTCGGCGCGAAGCTGCGGGAGCGGGCCGCGGTCATCGCTGTCGATCCGCACGGATTGGCCGGCGCGGATCCAGTTGGCGCGGGGCTCGGGCACGTGGACGACGAGGGTGAGGCGATCGGGATCGACCAGGCGCAGCAGAGGATAATCGGCCGGGATCTCGCGGCCGACGAAGAGGGCCTCGTTGACCATGTCCTCGTCATCGAGGAGCACCGAGCCGCCGAAGGGCGAGCGGATGGTCACGACGTCGCGCACGGGCTGGCCGGCGGCGATCTCGTCGGCAAGGTCGGCGAGGTTCCAGCGCGAGAAGCGCTCGCGCAGGCTGGCGACGAGGGCGGCGTCGCCGAGTTTGAGCGCGGCCTGCAACTCGCCCTGGGCGGCGATGAGCTCGGGGCTGTAGAGGGCGATCACGGGCGCGCCGGCCTCGACCACCTCGCAGCAGCCGAAGGTGGCCTCGAAGCGTTGCACGATGCGGCCGGCGACGCGCGGGATGACCAGCCGGGTGAAGCGGTGGTCGTATTCAACCGCGCCATACGCGCGGACGGTGGCGAGGGCGGGGCCGGAGGCGACGACGGAGGTTTCGAGGCCCATGCGGCGGGTTTGCTCGGCGGTGAGTTCGCCAGCGACGACCGGGGCCATGGTCATGCCGCAGACCGGGCAGTCGCCGGGTTTGTTGCCGATGAAATCCATCATCGGGCAGGCGTAGCGCGCGCCCGATGATGTGGTGCCGAGCTGGGGCTCGGCGTTCCCGGGGGTGGCGGTGAAGAGCGCGGACGAAGGCAGCAGGGTGACGGTGATCGCACCGGCGAGCAGGCCGGCGAGGGCGAGGGCCCAGTTGGGGAAGGCACGCATACGGAAAAAATAGAAAGGCTGAAACGCGGAAACGCTGAGATACGGAGATGCGGAAAAGCCGCAGGGGTGTTTAGTTTTTGGCGACTTCGTTGCGCAGGGCGGAGGGGCCGTAGCGGTCGGGCTCCTTGGCGAAGCGCGGCGGGCAGGCGGCGCAGCCGAAGCCGACGAGTTTGCCCTGGTAGGTGGCGGGCTTGAGGTCGGGATTTACCTCCATGCCGCAGATGGGGCAGGTGGTGTTGACGGTGTTTGCGGTGACTGGCGCGGCGTGGCCGGCGTGGGGATCGGCGGCGGGGGCTACGGCGGTCGCGGGCTCGGCGTGGGGATCGTGCAGGGCGGTGCGGGTGGTCAGGGCGATGGCGGCGCCGATGGCGAAGGTGGCGAGAAAAAGCAGGAGGGATTTCATGGCGTGGGAAAAAGGGGGGCGGGGGCGTGGCGCCAGAGTTCGGCGCGGGCGACGCGGGCGGTGAGGGCGGCGTCGATGAGCTGCATGCGGGTGTCGGTCTGGCGTTCGAGAATCTCCAGGGCGAGGAGCACGGATGTCTCTTCGCCGAGGCCGCCGGCGGCGCCGGCGGAGCGGACGAGGGAATCGTATTCGGCGTCGAGGCGGGCGGAAGTTTCCTCGGCGAGGCGGGCGGAGGTGGCGGCGAGGCGTTCGGCGCGTTCGGCACGGGCGAGGGCGGAGCGGGCGCGGTGGCCGGCGGCCTCGGATTCGGCGCGGGCGGCTTGTTCCTCGGCGCGGGCGGCCTGCTCCTCGGCGCGGGCGTAGCGGCGGGCGCGGAAGGGAAGTTCGGTCATGAAGGCGACGCCGATGGTGTCCATGTTG
This sequence comes from Opitutaceae bacterium, assembly GCA_025457685.1. Classification (GTDB taxonomy): domain Bacteria; phylum Verrucomicrobiota; class Verrucomicrobiia; order Opitutales; family Opitutaceae; genus IMCC26134_A. The sequence continues at coordinate 7,555 of JALOTV010000202.1, read as the reverse complement.
CCCATGCTCTCTTCCTCGCGCTCGAAGCGCAGGCCGACGGATGTCATGGGCCGGGCGGAGGCGCGGGCCATGCGGGCCATGGCGCGGGCCTCGCTTGCGCGCGCGGCGGCGAGGCGGGAGGCGGGCAGGGCGTCGGTCGCGATCTCGGCAGCGGCGGGGGCGGAGTAGGCGGGGAGGGGCGCGGAGGGAGCGAGGCCGAGGCGGCCGCGGGCCTCGGCGAGGGTGTCGTCGGCGAGGCGGAGCTCCTGCTCGACGAGCAGGCGCAGGGCGGCGACGCGCGACTGGAGGGCGAGGCGGTCGGCGGCGCGACCGGAGCCTGAAGCGAGGCGGGCGTCGAGCGCGGCGAGGATGTTTTCGGTGCGGACGATCTGGGTTTCGAGCAGGGCGGCGCGGGCGCGGGCGGCGTCCACTTCGGCGAGGGCCACGGCGGTGTCGGCGGCGAGATCGCCGGCCATCACGGCGTAGTCGGCCTCGGCCATGGACACGGCGGCGGCGGCGCGATCGCGATCGGCGGCGCGTTCGCCGGCCTTGGGCAGGGGTTGGGAGAGGGTGACCTCCCACATGGGGAACTGTTCGCCGCCCACGGGGCGTTCGACTTGGGAATACATGCCCTCGAGCTGGGGATCGGGAAAACGGCCGGCGGCGCCGGTGCGGGCGCGGGCGGCCTCGGCGCGGGCGCGGGCGGCGCGCAGGGACGGAGCGTCGCCCACGGCGTCGAGCAGGGCGGCGGCGTCGGGCGGACGTGATGCGGCCGGCGGCTCCTCGCCCCGCGAGGCGGCGGAAACCAGGGCGAGCAGACTCGCGCAGAGGAGGAGACGGGCGGCGGGGCGCATGGCGGATCAGTGGGCGTGGCCGGCGTGGCTCGCGGCGGGCGCGGTCGGCGCGGGGGCTGCGGCGGCGTCGAGTTTGCCGAGGTATTTGGCGGGATCCTTGGTGAATTTCTTGAGGCAGCCCTTGCAGCAGAGGCGGACCTTGCGATCGGGTTTGCCCGTTTCCTTGTGGAGGTGGACGTAGGCGTCGCCCATGGAGCCGAGGGCTTCGCCGGAGACGACGCACGTGGTGAGCGGATAAGTGGAGGAGGCGCCGGCGGCGGGCGCGGCTTCGGAGGCGGCGAGGGTCGCGGCAGAAGCGAGCAGACTGGAGGCGAAGAGCAGGCCGGAGAGGAGGGGAATGTATTTCATGACGGGAGGTGTTACGTCCGAAGAGACGGAATCCCTGGGGAAATCTTACCTGAACGGTTTAGAACTCCGGTGGGGCGCGGGGAGCGGATATGCCCGGTCTTGTCTGCCGCGAGCGGATGCGTTGGCGTGGTGGGCATGATACACCCCGGATTGGTCTCGATCACCTTTCGCAAACTCTCCCCCGTCGAGATCGTCGGGCTGGTGCGAAAAGCCGGACTGCGCGGCATCGAGTGGGGCGGGGACGTGCACGCGCCCCATGGCGACATCGGCCGGGCTCGCGAAGTGCGGGCGTTGACGGAGGACGCGGGGCTGAAGGTGGCGGCGTATGGCAGCTATTACCGCGCGGGCTGGAGCGAGGCGAACGGGCTCTCGTTCAAACACGTGCTGGATTCGGCGGTGGAGCTGGGCGCGCCGACCATCCGGGTGTGGCCGGGCAACAAGGGCTCGGCGGAAATGCGCGGCGCTGGCGGCGCAAGTGGGGGTGAGCGTGTCGACGGAGTTTCACGCCAACACGCTGACGGACACGAACGAGTCGGCCGCACGGATGCTGGCGGAGGTCGAGCATGCGAACCTGTTCACCTGCTGGCAGCCTCACAACGGCGAGGAGACGGCTGAGTGCGTGGCGGGCCTGCGCGCGGTGGCCGCGAAGGTGACCAACATGCACGTTTTTCATTGGTGGCCGACCTCGGCGGACCGGCGTCCGCTGGCGGAAGGCGAGGCGCGGTGGGCGGAGTTCTGGGCGGTGCTGAAGGCGCTGCCCGGCGAGCGCCATGCGATGCTGGAGTTCGTGCCCGGGGACGAGCCGGACGCGTTTTTGCGCGACGCGGGCACGCTGGCGCGCTGGTTGCGGTGAGCGAGGCGGCCGGCACTATCCCGCGAGTCGGCGCAGCGGGTTGAAAAATTTGTAAAGACAGGGAATCACGCCTCGACAGGAAAGTCGGGGTGGTGGTGATGTGGCGAATCAACACGCTCACCTCCATGCAACCTTCGCGCGTTCGTCACACGGTCCGTCGCGTTCTGCTGGCTACGGTATCCGGCTGCATGGGATGCGGAGTGGCGCGGGCGGACGGGCTGGACGGCGCGGCCGCGGTGCTGGGGGGCTGGCCCTCGGCCGCGTTGTCTGCGGGGCTGGCGGCGGGTCTGCTGTGGGCGACGATGCGGGCGCGCCGGCGGGAGCGAAAGTTTGCTGTATCCGCCAAGCAACTACAGTCGTTCTTCGACAACGCTCCGGTGGCGATCGCGGTGCTGGACCTGCGCCCGGTGGTGGCGTGGATGGCCGAGCGGAGGAAGGAGGGTCTGGTCGATCTCGCCGCGCACCTGGCGGCCAACCCCGAGACGGCGGGCGCGCTGTTCGTGAGCATGCAGGTGGTGGAGGTGAACCGCGCGGCGCTGGCCATGGCGGGTCTGGGCGGAGCGGCGGAGGCGAAGGCGGATCTGGCGCGCTTGGAGCCCGACTTCCGCGAGGCGTTCCGGGCCGAGCTGCTGGCTTTGTGGGAAGGCAGGCACGAGCTGACCCTGGACGTGAATTTCCGGCGCACGGACGGCAAGGTGGTCCACACCATCAAGCAGTGGACGGTGCCCCAGGAGTCGGGCCGGCCGGACTATTCGCGGGTGATGGCGGTGTTCACCGACGTGAGCGATCTGCGCCGCACGGAGACGCGGTTGAAGGAGAGCGAGGATCGCTGGCACCTGGCGGTGCAGGGCATCAACGCGGGGATATGGGAAATCGATTTTGGCACGGGGCGCTTTTTCGTTTCGGAGCGCAGCCGGGAGATGCTCGGCTACTCGCGCGGCGACTTGGCCGAGACGCGGGAGGCGTGGGAGGCGCTGATCCACGTGGAGGACCGGCCCCGCGTGGAGCGGGCGATGGAGGATCACCTGGCGGGCAAGACGGACAACTACCGGGTGGAGCATCGTCTGCTGTGTCGCGACGGGCTTTACCGTTGGATCCTGGCTCGCGGGCTGGCGCAATTCGACGCGCAGGGCAGGCCGGTGCGTTTCGTGGGCACGCATTCCGACGTGCACGCGCGCAAGGCGGCGGAGCACGAGCTGGCGAGCGAGCGGGAGCGCCTGCGGGTGACGCTCCGGGCGATGGCCGAGGCGGTGATCACGACCGACCGGCACGGGGTGGTGAATTATCTGAACGCGGCGGCCGAGCACCTGACGGGCTGGGAAGACGGCGCCGCGATAGGGCGAAAGCTGAGCGAGGTGTGTCCCCTGCAGCATGAGCGCACCAGCGAAGCCCTGCCGCCGCCGCACGAACGGGCGCTGACGGACGCGTTGGTGGTGGATCTGCCCAACTCGACGGCGCTGGTGCACCGGCAGGGGGTGCGGCGACTGGTGGAGGGGCGCTGCGCTCCGATCCGCGACGTGGCGAGCCAGCCTGCCGGCGTGGTGCTGGTGCTTCGCGACATGACGGAGCGGGCGAAGCTGGAGGCCGACATCCTGCGCGCGACCAAGCTCGAGTCGGTCGGTGTGCTGGCGGGCGGGATCGCGCACGATTTCAACAACCTCCTCACGGTGGTGATGGGCAACGTGACCCTCGCGATGCTGGACACGCAGAACAGCGGGATAAACAGCCGCTGGCTATCGGAGGCGGAGAAGGGCCTGCTGCGCGCGCGGGACCTGACGCAGCAGCTGCTCACTTTCGCCAAGGGCGGCGACCCGATACGCTCGGCCGTGAACCTGGCCGAAGTGGTGCGCGAGACCACGCGGTTCTCGCTGCATGGGTCCAAGGTGAAGGGCGAGTTTGAGATCGAGCCCGACCTGTGGGCGGCGGACGTGGACAAGGGCCAGATCGGCCAGGTGGTGCAGAATCTGGTCATCAACGCGGTGCAGGCCATGCCGGACGGCGGCTGCATCTGGGTGAACCTTTCCAACGACGCGGCGCCGCCGTTGCGCACGGGCCTGACCGGCCCCTCGGTGCGGTTGTCGGTGGTGGATCAGGGCGCGGGCATACGTCCGGAGCACATCAGCAAGGTGTTCGACCCCTACTTCACGACCAAGCAGGAGGGCAGCGGACTCGGTCTGGCGACGGTGTATGCGGTGGTGCGCAAGCACGGCGGCTACATCGAGCTGGAGTCGGAGCTCGGGCGCGGGACGCGGTTTCGCATCTGGCTGCCGGCGACGAGGGAATCGGTGAGCAGCAAGGCGCTGACGGCGGCGCCCTTCGGCGCGGCGCGGATGAACGGCCGGGTGCTGTTGATGGACGACGAAGAGGGCATCCGCGAGATGGCCTCGCAGTTGTTGCGCCGGATCGGGTTCGAGGTGGTGACGGCGGCGGACGGCGCGGAGGCGGTGGCCGCCTACCGGGCCGCCATGGAGCGCGCGCAGCCCTTTGATCTGGTGATCATGGACCTCACGGTGCCCGGCGGCCTCGGCGGCCTGGCGGCGATGCGCGAGTTGCTGGTGATCGATCCGCGCGTGAGGGCGATCGTGAGCAGCGGCTACTCAAGCGATCCGGTGATGAGCGATCACCGCGCGTATGGCTTCGCGGGCATGATCCCGAAGCCCTACCGGATAACCGATTTCGCGAAGGTGATCCGGCAGGTGCTGGAGCAGGCGGGCTGAGCCCGCCGGTGCGGCGGTCCAAGGCCTGCGACTCAGGGCGTGACGGTGAGTCGCGCGCCGGTCGAAGTGGTGGTGACCACGGCAGTGGCGGTTGCGGTGTTGTTGACCGTGGACGACGCCACGGCGGTGTAGATGGCCCGGTCGGCGAGCGTGACGGAGCCTATGGTGTAGGTCGGGCCGGTGGCGCCGGGGATGTCGCGGCCGTTTTTGCGCCAACGCAGGGTCGGGGCGGGGTTGCCGGTCGCGTTGGCGGTGAAGGTGACGGAGCCACCGACGCCCACCGTCTGCGAAACGGGCGCGAGGGTGAAGACGGGTTTGGTCTGCACGTCCACGGTGACCGGCTCGGTGGAAACCTGGCCGAGGTCGTTGCGGACCACGACACGGTAGGCGCCGGCGTTGGCCGCGTTGGCGGTGAAGGTGTAGGCCGGGGTGGCGCGGACGGGCGTGACGGCGACGTCGCCCTTGAACCACTGGTAGCGCGGCGCGGGCACGCCGACGGCGGCGACGGTCAAGGTGACGGGGCGTCCGTTGTAGCGGGCGGTGCCGGTCGGCGCGTTGACGATCTCGGGCGCGTAGGTGACGTAGAGACGGGCGTTGATCGAGGCGACGGTGGTGGTGACGGGGCGGGACAGTTGGCGGGTGTTGGTCACGCGCACGGTGTAGACGCCGGCATCTTCACGGGAGACGCTTTCGAACACGAGCGACGGACCGGTGGCGCCCGCGATGGGAACGGCGGAGGATCCGGTGCCGCGATACCACTGGTAGGCGGGGGCGGGGTAGCACTCGGCCAGGACGGAGAGCGTGGCGGGTTCGCCCTCTTCCACGCTGGTGAGCGCGGCGGGTTGACGCTGGATCTTGGGCGCGGTCTGGAGGGCGGGGGTGGTGAGATCGAGCAGCTCCGATTCGGCGAGGAAGGCCTCCCAGTTGGCGGTGCCGGCATCGAGGATGAAGCCACGGGTGAGGAGCTCGGTGGAGGTGCCGCGCACGATGCCCTCGGACGTGGTGACGGGGAGAAGTTTGCGGATATTGACCGCCGGATTGCCGAAGAGCGGGACGAGGCTGACGGCCGAGGATTCGGCTCCGCCGATGGGCAGGAACGTGCTGCTCTCCACCACCTCGCGCAGGCCGGCGAAGAACGCGTTCACGGTATCCTCGGTCGTGACGTCGAGGTTTTCCTCCTGCGGGGTGGTGTCGTCGCCGACGACGACTTCTTGTTCGATCGGAGCGTTGAAAAGGTAGGCACCGGATGTGGGAGCGGGACGGGTCCAGAGACCGGCCTCGGCGGCGGCGGCATAGTGATCGGTCGCGGCGAGGATGAGCGAGCGGGCGAGCACGCGGTCGGCGGTGCGGGCGGAGGACGCGGGCTCGGGGGTGAGGAAGGCGGGGTTGCGTTTAAGGGTGTCGAGCAGATCGGCGTCGAAGAGGCCCGGGGTGATGGCCTGGCTGAACCGGTAGCTTGTGGATAGGCGGCGGACTGCCTGGGCGAACTTGAGTTCGGCAAGGATGATCTGGACGTCGGGATAGCCGATGACGAGGTCGGTGGCGTGACCGGTCTCGCTCGGGGTGAGCACGAGATTGAGGTTGGACGGCACGCGTTCGAGGTCGGCGATGGCGGGTGCGAGGACGGCGGCGTCGAGATCGGCGGCGAAGCGCACGAAGTCGGAGAGGTTGGCCTTGGCGGGAAGGGAGGGCAGACGGATGCCGCCGACGCGGCCGTTGATCACGGCGATGGTGGAGGGCAGCGGTTCCGTGGGGGTGAAGCGAAGGTTGCCGGCGGATGTCTGGAGGCCGATGGAGAAACTGCTCTTGGGCGGCAGATAGACGGTGAAGCTGTTGGGAACAGGGCCTTCGGAGAGATAAAAGTCAGGGGTGGTGAACTGGAGGTCGAAGGGCTGGGGGATGTTGCCGCCGATCTCGAAGGTCGGCGGGATGAAGACGCCGAAGGGGAAACGATTGAGCGCGTTGACGTAACCGAGCGCGATGCCGTCGAGGTAGAGCGTGGAGTCGAAGTCGAGCGCTTCCTGGCCGGGTTGCGAGACGACCAAGGTGAACGTGTGGGCGGTGGTGCCGCGGTTTTCAAAGCTCAGGGACGGTTGCGGCCCGAAGTTGGTGTAGAGATCGAGGAACGGCTCGTAGCCGAAGTAGGCGGGGCCGGCGACGGTGAAGGTCGGGGCGGAGAAGTAGGCGGGTTGGCGGGTGAAGCGGAGGGCGAGGTCGCCGGTGTTGATGTCGACGGCGGCGACGGTGGCGCCGAGTCGGGCGCGGAGAAAGGCGGGCAGATCCGTCTCGGTGGCCTGGCCCAGGCGCGCGATGCTGCGGAGCACGAGCGCATTGCCCGAGGTCGGCTCGGCGGCAAGGACCGCGTCGATGGCGGTGCGCATGGCGCTGAAATCGCCGGCGGCGAGGGCGGCGCGGGCGGTGGCGATGGATTCGGCGCGGGCAAACGGGGCGCAGGCGAGGAGACCCAGCACGGTGGCGACGAGGCGGCTACGGACGGAGGCGTTCATGGTAAAGTGGGAGGAGTTTCGGACGCGGGTTCGGGAGATGGTTCGCCTGCGTGTTGGCGGGCCGCAGGCAGCGGACGGACGTCGATGCGCAGGCGCGACGCGCCATCGTGGGCGATGCGCAAGGTGTGAAGTGCGGCGGGCGGGCTGCCGTCCGAGGAGGGCTCGAGCGGGCGCACCAAACCGGAAAGCAACCCGTCACGCGCGGAGGGCGGTCGGATAAAAACGAAGGCTCTTCCGTCGGGCGTGGTGAGGAAAAAGTCGGTCGAGTTGGGCAGGCGTCGCCACGCATCGAGGCCT
>JALOTV010000201.1 GCA_025457685.1 Opitutaceae bacterium | reverse complement strand
AGGCACAGGCTTCTGAGACCTGCGTGTCTACCAATTCCACCACCCGGGCAAGGAAGGGAGGGAGACGCCACCCGTCCCGCGCCCCGCAGGCAAGCCCGATTTTTTGCCCGACCCAATTACGCCCGCCCAGCCGCCCTTCCCGACCGCCTTCCCCGCCCCGCCGGTTCGCCCGCTTTTTTCGCTGGCCGCCCCGCGCCGGGGCCAGCGCACTGCACGCATGCGACAGGCCTTTGCTTGGTGGTGCTTTGCCAACCGCGGCGTATCCGACGCCGAACTGCTCGCGGGCGCCGCGCGCCTGGGCTACTCCGGGGTCGATCTCCTGCCCGAGCCGCTCTGGCCGCTCGCGCACCGGGCCGGCCTCGCCGTCACCGCCGTCGCGGGTCACGACCTGCGCCCCGAGGGCCTCAACCGGCGCGACCACGCCGACCGCATAGAGGCCGAGCTGCTGCGCTCCATCGCCCGCGCGGAGTCCGCGCGCATCCCAGTGTTGCTCTGCTTCGCCGGTTCGCGCGCGCCCGGGCTCGACGACGAGACCGGCGTCGTCACCGCCGCCGAAACCCTCGCCCGCGTCGCCCCCCGCGCCGAGGCGGCCGGCGTCACCCTCGCGCTCGAGTTGCTCAACAGTCGCGTCGATCACCCCGGCTACATGGGCGACCGCACCGCCTGGGGCCTGCGCCTCGTCGCGCTCGTGCGCTCGCCCGCCGTGCGCCTGCTCTACGACATCTATCACATGCAGATCATGGAGGGCGACCTGCTCCGCACCATCGCCGCCCACCACGCCGCCTTCGCCCACTACCACACCGCCGCCAATCCGGGCCGCGGCGAATTCGCCCCGCCCGCGGACCGCGATCAGGAGATCCACTACCCGGCGGTGTTTCGCGCCATCGGGCGCACCGGCTTCGCCGGCCACGTCGCGCACGAATTTATCCCGAACGGCGATCCGCTCGCCGCCCTCGCCCGCGCCCACGACCACTTCGCGCGCAGTCTGGAGTAGACCGCGTTTTCCGGCCTTGCGCGTCCCCGCGCCTGCGTTGCTGTTGAACGCCATGAAGGTCACGTTCACCGCCAAGGAATACGCCCGTCTGCTCGAGCTCGTCTATCTGGGTTCGCACGTCGTCGCCGGCTCGCGTCCGCCCGAGGAGGAAAATCCCCACCTCGCGCGCTACGAGGAGATCCAGCAAAAGCTCTTCGATCTCGCCACCCCGCTCGGCTGCGCCCCGCTCGTGACCGTGGCCAGCAACGGCCTGCTCATGCCCTCGGAAAAACTCACCGACGACGAGCGCCTGCGCAAAATCGAGGGCGACTACGCCAACGACGTCTTCTGGCACGAGCTCGTCGCCCGCCTCGCCGACCGCGACCTAGCCGCCGAGCAGGCCCGCGGCCACGCCGCCGGCAAGGACGGCCCGCCCATCGACGCCGACGCGCGCCTCAAACAAATCGAAGACGCCTACTGGGACGAGTTTGAGAAACACGACCTCGCCCACTTCGTCCTGCTCAAGGGCGCCAAGGGCTGAGCCTTCGCGTCGCGTCCCATGTCCGCCGAAGCCTACGCCCGCGCCCGCGCCGCCATCGACGCCGCCCACGCCGCCGATCCCAAACGCGCCGCCGACGGCCGCCCGGCCGAGCTCGTTTACGCCGATCACCTCGAGCGCTGGGTCGGGCAACTCGTCCCCGACGCCTCGCCTCTCCTGCGCCTCGCCGCCCGCTGCCAGCACCTCGAGCGTTGGCTGTCGCCGCGCGCCTCCTACCCGCTCGACAAGGTAGGCTACCACGCCTGGCGCCGCGCCCTCTACGTCACCCAGTCCGAGCGCGCCCGCGCCCTCCTGCTCGCCGCCGGCGTGCCCGAGAGCGAAGCCGCCGAAGTGGCCACCTGGGTCTCCAAGACCGGCCTCAAGACCAACCCCGGCACGCAGGCCCTCGAAGACGCAGCCTGTCTCGCCTTTTTGGAAAACGAGATCGCCGCCTTCGCCGCCGCCCACGCCGACTACCCCGAGGAGAAGTTCGTCGATATCCTGCGCAAAACCTGGCGCAAGATGAGCCCGCCCGCCCAGGCCGCCGCCCTCGCGCTCGACCTGCCCGCGCCCATCGCCGCGCTCGTCCAGACCGCCCTCGCGCCTAAAGGATAGCGCATCTCAGGTGAGCTTATAGCCGCTTATCACGCGGAACTCACTTGGTGTATTGCTGGTGTGGAAACGGCTGTCCTCAGCCGTTCGGTTCGTTGCGGCGCGGAGCGCTGTCCGCACGGCTGGGGACAGCCGTGGCCACAACAATCTTTGAAACGCCACATGTCGTATCCAACTTTCCGCTACAGCCTCGCCGCGTCGCACCGCAGCCGCGACCGGCGAACCTCACTTCAGGTAGTCGCGGATATCGGGCAGCGGCAGGGCGCGCGCCCCGCCCTGCCGGCGCTCCAGGTAGGGATCGACCGGCGGCTGGTCGTCGGGATCGATGGCGTTTTTATCCAGCGGCTTCACGTTCTCGCCGTCCTCGTCCTCGGACTCGCCGATCTCGATGCCTTCCAGATCCAGATCGTCCCACTCGGAGGGATCGAAATACTGGCTGAGCCGGCGCGCGGTGGGATCGAGCAGGCGGGCGGGGTTCTTCACCTTGCCGGCCTTCACCATCTCGAAAAGGCAGGGGATGTGCTGGGCCTCGTAGCTGCCGCGAAAATCGCTCATCCACTTGTTCGCCACGCCTTCGCGGCGGTTGAGCAGCACCACGTCCGAGAAGTGCACGCAGGCGTCGAACCAGGGCTTTAGCGCCGGGTGCTTCTCCGCCAGCTGGCAGTGCGCCACCGTCAGCACGCGCGCCACCTGGAGTTCGTGCGCGGCCAGCCAGGGCTTGAGCGCCTCCAGCTGGTCCACCGGATCGAGCGTGCCATCGAGCACGATAAAGACGTGCGTGGCCTCGGCCGGGGGCGCGTCGGCGAAGAGCGCCCGCAGATCGATGTCCCAGCGCATGCGCGCCGTGGTGGCCGCGCCGAGCTGCGCGTCCAGCGCGTGCTCGGGCTCGCCCGCCGGCAGGATCACGTGCGCGCGCTCGCCGGCAGCGGCGTCGAGTCCCGCGCCGATGAGATCGGCGAGGACCTCGCGGCGGCCCGACCCGGGCGCACCGAGGATAACATAAACGAGTTGGCTCAAATCAGCGGCGACGTCGGACATGGATAGAGGTCTGAACCACGAATGGACGCGAATAAACGCTAATCAAGGCGCACGCCCCGGGCGCCGCCCCGACCCCGCGGTCCCAATGGGAGGTTTAGAATTCGAAGGTGTGGTTCTGCGCCGCGTCGCGCATCCAGTGGTCTAGCAGCACGAGCGCCGCCATCGCCTCGACGATGGGCACCGCGCGCGGCACCACGCAGGGATCGTGGCGGCCCTTGCCCATCAGCTCGGTGGGCTGGCCGGCGAGGTCCACCGTGGCCTGGGATTGCAGGATGGTGGCGGTGGGTTTGAAGGCCACGTTGAAGACCAGCTCCTCGCCGTTGCTGATGCCGCCCTGCACGCCGCCGGAGCGGTTGGTCACGGTGCGCACCTTGCCATCGCGGTTTTCGAAGAGGTCGTTGTGTTCGGAACCGCGCAGGGCCGCGCCGGCAAAGCCGCTCCCGACCTCGAAGCCCTTGGTCGCGGGCAGCGAGAGCATCGCCTTGGCGAGGTCCGCCTCCAGGCGGTCAAACACCGGCTCGCCCAGGCCCACGGGCAGGCCGCGCGCGCGGCACTGGATGACGCCGCCCACCGAATCGCCTTCGGAACGCACCGCCTTGATGCGCGCGATCATGGCCTCGGCCGTCTCGGGGTGCGGACAACGCACCGCCGTGGCCTCGATCTGCTCGAGCGAGGGAAACGCCTCCAGCGCCGCCGCCGGCGTAACAATATCGTGGATACGCGTGATGTAGGCGCGCAGCTCCACGCCGCGGGCGGCGAGGATTTTTTTCGCGATCGCGCCGGCCGCCACGCGCCCGATGGTCTCGCGCGCCGAGCTGCGCCCGCCGCCGTTGGGGTCGCGCACGCCGAACTTGGTCTGGTAGGTGTAGTCGGCGTGCGAGGGGCGGAAGGCCGCCTTCATCTCGTTGTAGGCCGAGGAGCGCTGGTCGGTGTTGCGCACCAGCATGCAGATGGGCGTGCCGGTGGTGACGCCCTGATAGACGCCGGAGAGGATCTCGACCGTGTCGGCCTCCTTGCGCGGGGTCGTGATGTCGCTCTGGCCGGGGCGGCGGCGATCGAGCTCGGCCTGGATCTCGGCCGCGGTGATGGGCAGGCGCGGCGGGCAGCCATCGACCGTCACGCCGATGGCGGGACCGTGGCTCTCGCCCCAGGTGGTGATACGAAAAAGGTGTCCAAAGCTGTTGGGCATCGCGCCGCAAAATTGGTCGCGCGCCCCGCCACCGCAAGGGACAAAAACCCCGCGCCCTCCTGCTCCGTTGCCCACAGCTGGTGTCCCCGCCGTGAGTCGAACACGGATCAGTCGTTTAGGAAAGGCGTTGTCCCAAGGTCCGGACGGGAACTTGAGACGGGCGCGGGACGAGGCGGGCTCGCGGGGCAAGTTTCATTCGAATTCGCCGCCGCCTAGCAAGCGAAACCCCCGCGCCCGCGCCGGTGAGGGCGGGGCTGCGGGGGCGTGAACCTCGGGCGCGAGCTTCGTCTGCGGCTTAGTAGGCGACGCGCAGGCGCAGGAAGCGCTTGGGCGCGCTCGGCACGGTGTCGAGGATGGTGACGGGGCCGGCGACGTTGGCGGAGCCGGTGCTGGGATTGCCCGTCGTGAGGATCGTGGACCAAGTTCCGGTGAGATCCCCCGTGCCCTCCACGGTGTAGGTGAGGGCGGGATCGGCCACGCGGGTGTAGGTCAGGCTGAGCACGCCGCTGGACTGGCCGAGGGTGATGTTGGCCGGGCCGGAGACGATGGGCGAGGTGCCGGTGGCGTATTCAAGGATATTGCTGAGGCCATCGCCATCGGGATCCGAGGCGGCAAGGGCGGCGTCGCCGGTCAGGCCAAAGCCCGCCGCCCAGCTGGCGAACAGACTGACGGGAGCGGGGCTCGAGGTCACGGTCAGCGTGCCGCTGCCGGTCAACTGCTCGATTTCGGTGCCGGTGGCCCCGGTGTTGCCCACGGCCTTGTAAACTCCCGCCGCGAGCTGCGTGGTGCCCACGAAGAGGCGGTTCACGGTGTCGGTGCCGGCGAAGTTGAGTTCAAGTTTCGCGCCGCTGGCGGCGATGGTCACGGTGGAGGCATCGTTGGCGGTGTTGGCCGCGTCGAGCTTGAGCGTGCCGCCGAGCACGGTCGTGTCGCCCGCGTAGCCGGGGGCGGCGAGGGTGTAGAGCGAGAGCGCGGTGCCCTGCGCCACCACGGCGGCGGGACCGGTGATCGGGCCGGTCACGGTGACCGTCTGATAATCCTCGTTCAAGCCGGCCGGGTAGGAAGCGGGGCGCAGACCGAAGCTGAGCGTGCTGCCTGCGCCCGTCGTGACACCAGAGCCGGTCAACTCCAACCAGGGGCTGAGCACGTTGCTCGCGTTCCGCGCGGCCGAGAGGCCGAGGACGGCGCCGGGCGACACGGTGACGGGGCCGGAGAGCTGGTTGACGTAGAGTTTGTTCTCCTGGCCGTAGGAGGTGACGAAGGCGTTGCCGGTGAAGGTGAGCGGCTCGGCGGCGAAAGTCTTGGTGCCGGCGGTCTGCCCGAAGTTCTGGATCAACAAGGTCGCGTTCTGCACCGTGGTGCCCGCGCTGGTGGCGCCGAGGGAGTTGAACGCGCGGATGTCGAGGGTGCCGCCGCTGACGGTGAGCGCGCCGGTGAAATCATTGCCCGGATCGGCGTCGGAGGAGCGACCCAGGGCGAGGACGCCGGCGCCGGACTTGATGATATCGCCGGAGCCGCTGACTTTGCCGCCCACGCGGATCGTCACGTTCGTGGCGGTCGCGATATCAAACGCGCCGCCACCGGTGCCGAAGGTGAAACCCAGCGCATCGTTGGTGATCGTAGAGGCGCCGGCGAATTGGAGCACGCCGCCGTCGGTGATATCCACCGGCACCGCGGTCGAGCCGAGGTTGGCGATCGCGGTGAAGCTGAGCGTGCCGCCCGCGACATCCAGACCACCGGTAAACGTGTTGACGCCGCCGAGGGTGAGCTGGCCGTCGCCGACCGTCACACCTCCGCCGTTGGCCAGGATGCTCGTGATGGTGGTGGAGCCCGATCCGCTGTGCGTGACCGCCCCCGCGCCGCCGATCGTGCCGCCCGTCAGCGCATAGCTCTTGGCACCGTTGTTGAAGGTAAGCGAGCCGACCGACACCGAGCCCTGCAACGCGACGGTGGAGGCGGCGGCGCTGTCGTCGAAGATCACGTTGTCGCCGCCGAAGAAGCGATCCGGCGCGCCGTTGTTGGTCCAGTTGACGGTGACGGCGGAGTCCCAGAACGTCGGGTTGGTGGCGCTGGCGCCGGTCCACACCAGAGTGGCCGGTCCCGATGCGCCGCCGGTGAGCGTAAGCTCCGTGTTGCCGGCCGTGTAGGAAAGGGAACCGCCGCGCGAGCCAAGGGCGAAGGTGTCGCCTACGTTTCCGGTGAACGTGCCACCAGTCAGTTTCAGCACCGTGTAGGGCGTGCCGTCAACCAACGCGCCCGAGGGCGACACCACGACAGTGGCTCCCGTGGCGGACAAGGTCGCCGCACGGAGCGCATCGGTCTGCGTGGCGGGGTCGAAAGAGATGGAGGAGGAGCCTGGCGCGAAGGTGAGCGCCGCCGCGATGGCGCCTTCGCCGGAAATGGTGCCGCCGGCGTTGATGGTGACGGGGGAGGCGATGGTGCCGCCGATGGCGAGGGTGCCGGCATTCACCGTGGTGGTGCCGCCGTAGGTATGGGTGCCGTTCAGGGTCAGCACGCCGCTGGTGTTCTTGACCAGGTTCAGGTTGTTCTCGTTGGTGCCGGTGCCACCGATCGTGGCGGAGGCGCCAATCGTGCCGCTGGCGAGCGTCAAGGTCCCCGCGCTCTCGCCGTCGCCCACGATCTTGCTGCCGGTCGCGGCACCCGTGGCGACCGCGCCGGTGAAGGTGGCGGAGCCCGACACCTTCAGGATGCCCGCGTAGGTCGCTCCGCCCACCGTCAGGGTGGTGGCCGTGAGATTGCCGCCAACCTGAAGGGTGCCGCCGGTGCTGCCCCCTGAAGCCGTGGTCGCGAGCGACACGCCGCCGGACATCGTCGCGGTCGAGTTTACCCGGATCGTGGCGCCTTGATTAATCGTCATGGTCGTCCACGACTGGGCTTGGCTCGTAGACGTGCCCATTTGGACCACAGCGTTGGCACCGACCGTGCCGCTGCTGATGGCGGCGATTTGCACGGGGCCGGTCATCGCAAGCGGCGCGTCGAAAACCACGCTGCCGGTAAGATTGGTCGTGGTGCTTTGCTGGATGGTGTTGATGCCCGACAGGGCGCCGGAAACCACCGTCTTGCCGCTGCCGCCCAGACGGAAGGAATACGTCCCGCTCGAGGCGCTCATGCCGCCGGTGAAGGCCAGGCCGGTCGCGGCGGCGCTGTTGTTGATGACGTTTAAAATCGTCCGGGTGCCGCCCACGGTGTTAAGCACGAGGGGCGCGCTGACCGTCATCGCGCCGGCGGTGCTGCTCGCGACGATGGCGCCGACGGAACTGCTGCTGGTGGTGTTGGGCCGCAGGGAAAGCACGCCGGCGCCGGGCTGGATATCAAAGGCGCTCGTGCGATTCAGCGTGATGGCGTTAAAATAGGCCGCGTTGTCCACCGTGGCCACCGAACCCGCGCTGCCAAAGCTCACGCTCGCGGTGCCGTCCATCACGGGCAACGTATCGTTGTTCCAATTCTCCTTTGTGCCGATATTCGTATCGGCACCGCCCGCGTCCCAAGTGGTCTGGGCAAAGGCGGACGCGAGCGTCATCTGGGCGAGCAACAGGGCGGCGAGGCGGGGACTATGGGAACAGTTCATGGGGGCGAGGTGGGTAGGACCGAGGAGGGAGTGCGGGGAAACGTGCCACAGTAGGGGCCGGCACGCCGACAAGCATACGCGGTTGCGAGGGATAAGATACGGAGAGGCGCGTCAAAAATGTGCATATTTACGACATGCCCCTACGAATGCACCTCTGGAGGAAGCGTTTGGCCGTGCCGGTGCTTTGAACAAACCCGTCAAGTCGGGAGCGTGCATCCGGAGACGGCCTGAAAAGAGTCCGCCCCGCCGACGACCCGGCGGGGCGGAGACGAAAGAAAACCAACCGCGCGGCGGCTGGCGCGGTGGCGAACCTCAGGCGCGGCCCCTGCGCCGGCGCGTGGCGGCCATGCCCAGCGCGCCCAGACCGGCCAGCGCCGCAAACGCGGAAGGCTCGGGTATCGCGGTCGTCAGGTAGCCGTTCCCATCGAGCACGTAGCCGCCCATGCCATCCACCGTGATCAGACCGAGCTGCAACGCGGTCAGGCCGGAGGAGCTGGTCCCGAAGCGCACGGACTGGGGCCCCAGGCTGCCGCCAAAGCTGGTGAAGTTCAGCCCGAAGCCACCCCAGTCGAGACCGGAGCTGTCGCCGAAGCTGATCGAGTTCGAGGCCCCTAGGCCGATGCTGGCGGCGGCGTCGAGATCGAGCGAGGCGAACGATTGCGAAAAGCCGTTTAGATTGAGCGTGCCGCCGCCCAAGACGAGATCGCTCGAGCTGGAGATACGATTATTGCCGCCCAAGCTGACGGTGCCGAGGAGAAGTTTGGTCGGACCGCTGTAGCTGTTCGCAGCGTTGAGCACGTAGGTGCCGGCGACAGCATTCAACCCGGTCACCGTGCTTGCAGAGCCAAAGGTCACTCCACCCTCACCGCTGATCTCGCCGTTGAGATTCAAGGTGGCGGCGGCACCCAGCGTATTCACCCCGAGGACGCCCGCCGTGGTCATCGCACCGCTCAGCGTATTGGTGAGCGCAGACGGCTGGCCATTGAAGCGATTGCTCAGCGTGGAATTGCCCTGGAACTGAATCGACTCGGAGGCGAAGGTGACGGCGGTTTGGCTAAACGGATCCATCATTAAAGTGCCGCCGGATTGGATCGTGGTGTTGCCCGTGGTATTTCCCAACGACTGCTCATTGCGCAGGGAAAGCACGGCTCCATTACCGACCGTGATGTTTCCGCTATAGCCGGAACCCCACGAAGCATTCGCCGAATTGAGACCCAGGGCCAAAATGCCCGGACCCGTTATCGAAAGGTTGCCGGACCCGGAGAAGGTGCCGCCAAATCGCATCGTAGCGGTGGCAGTGCCAACCCCTACGGTGGAATCGCCCGCAACCGTTAGATTGAGCGTGTCGGATGAAATGTTTGCCGCGCCATTGTAGTTCAACGTTCCGCCGTTGAGTGAGAAGGTGCGCGAAGCGGTGGTGCCAAAAGCACCGGTGACCGACGCGGTAAGCGTGCCACCGCTGTTCACATTGATAGCTCCGGTTGCGGTGTTGGCGGCACCGAGCGTGAGCGTGCCGCCGCCCACCGTGATGTTATTTGCGCCGAGGCTGGCCGCACCATTGAGCGTCAAGCTGCCGCCGCTGACCGTGATGCCGGCCGCAGTGACGGAGTTACCAATCGTGACGTCAGCCGAACCGCCCTTGGTCAAGGCCCCGGCGGAGGTGATCGCGCCAGAACCTGCCACCGTGTAGGCTTGGCTGGAGTTCGCGAACGAAACAGCGGCGGCGCTCACGCCGGTGCCAGCCACCGTGATCGCACCGGCGGACGCGGTGTCATCGAAGGTGACGGAATCGTTGGCGTAGAAGCGATCAGCTGAACCGCCATTGGTCCAATTCTGGGAGTTAACGACATCCCAGTTGCCGTTCACGTTGCCCTTCCAAACCAGAGAGGCGGCGGCGGTCGGCGTGAAGTTAATCTGGGTGTTGCCCCCGGCCAGAGACAGTGACCCACGCGCCGAGGCGGCGAATTCGCTCGGCACCGAAGAGCCGAAACCGCCTGTGCTGGTGAGCACCAGATAAGTTTCGCCGATGGTCGTCGCGGTGCTCGGTGTGAGAAGCACGAGTGCGTTCGAGTTCGCCGAGTAGGACGCGGCGGTGAAGGCCCCCGGCGTGGAGGAGTCGAAACTGAAGGTAGAGGTGCCGTTGCCGAAAGAAAGAGCGCCGGAGCCGCCCTCACCGGAGAGCGTGCCGCCGGCGTTGATTGTAACGGGGGAGGTAATGCCGGTGGCGGCATTGCTCAGCGTGCCACCGTCGTTCACGGTGATCCCCGAGGTCGCGAGCGTGGTGCCCGAGTTCAACGCAAGCATGCCGCCATTCACGGTAGTGGATCCCGTGTAGGTGTGCGCACCCGAGACGGTGAGCGTGCCGGTGTTTTGCTTTACGATATCGAGTGTCTTTTCCGCCGTGGTGGAACCACCCACGGCGATATTGGCGCTGTTTAGCGTGCCGCTGGTGATTTT
>JALOTV010000015.1 GCA_025457685.1 Opitutaceae bacterium | reverse complement strand
GCGGCGACGAGCTCAGCGGGGAGCGGCGACAGAGCAGGCAGGCTGTCGGCGGGGTGGGCGACCGGCGGCCGCGAGCAGGCGGGCAAGACCGCGAGCAGGATCGCGGAAACGAGGACGGCAAACGCGCGGAGGGCAGGAAGAGGGAGGCGGATCACGGTGAAATATCGGGAGGGCAGAGGGAGCGCGAAGGGACGGGAAAGTCGAGGGTGGTGGCGGGCGCCGTTCAAACAAGAGCGGCGATGCGCGGCGCGGCGGCGCCTTTGCGGGGCGGGGGAAACGCCGCGCCGGCGGAGCGTCCGATCAAGGCGCGTCCGAGCGGCGAGGCGGGCGTGACGACGATGATCTCCCGCCCGTCGTCGGGGGCTGCGAAGGTGAGGCCGCCGTTGGCGGGCCCGAGCAGGATGTGATCGGTGCGCGAGCCTGCGGTCAGCGTGACCAGGCTGCCGAGCTGGGCCACGGCGTGGCCGGGATGCGGAAAGGTCAGCGCGCGCCACGCGGCAAGGGCGGAGAGGAGCTCGGTCGCGATGCGCGCCTGGCCCTCGGCCAGGTAGGCCGCCTCCTGGGCGTGGGTGTCGTATTTGTTTTCGGCGCGACTTTCCTCGCTGATGGATTCTTCGGCGGCGTGGGTTTGCCGGGCGAGCTCGGCCTCGATGGAGGCGAGCACGGCGGCGCGGAGCGGTTCCTTGGACATGGGGAAAAACCCTGCGTGCTTGCGGGGCGGGAATACAAGACGCGATGCGCGGGGCGGATTGACGGGGCGCACGTATTTCGGCATGGATAGCACGCATGAACACGGGTTTAACACGTCTGCTGACGGCAGTTTGCGTGGTGCTTGCGGCCACGGGCGCGGCGCGCGCGGAGTGGGGGCCTGAGACGGTGGCGCTCGGCGTGGGGCTGGAGGAGGTTTTTGACCAGGAAGGCCGTCGTGCGGTCTATTCGGCCGAACTGGGATTCACCGAATGGGGAGCCGGGCTGGCGCCGGTGGCGGAGTTGAATGTCACCGAGGCGGGCGCGGTTTTCGCGGGGCTGGGCCTGGCCTGGCGTTGGGAGGCGGAGGCACTTCCGCTCGGGCTAAGAGTCGGGGTGGCGCCGGGGTATTATGATCAGGGGCGGGACAAGTTTCTCGGCGGCAATTTTCAGGTCTATTCCTTCATCGAGGCGGGGTGGCGCGTGACGAAGGCGCACGGGCTCGGTCTGCGTCTGGCGCATCTTTCCAATGCGAGCACGGCGGACCAAAATCCCGGCACGGAGATCGTGAGCCTGATCTACGAGTTCAAGCTGGCGGGGCGCTGAGATCGGCGAGCACGGCCTCGACCGAGCGCAGGCGGTCGGAGGGAAACAGCCCGTTGATGCGGGCGATGACCTGTTGGATCAGGCCGTCCGGGCAGCTGGCGCCGCCGGTGATCAGAATGCGGCGCGGGCGGGCAAACGTCTCGCCGGGCCAGAGCGGGCGAGACTCGGTGTGGCCGCCGCCTGCGCCTGGTCCGTGGGCGGGGAAGACGTAGTGCGACACCTCGTCGAGGGAGCGGATGTCGGCCTCGCTCTGGATGAAAAATGCCATGCTTCCGAGGCGTTCCTCGCAGACGCGGTGGAGCTGGTAGGTGTTGGAGGAATTTTTCCCCCCGATGACGAAGGCCGCGTCCAGTGGTTCGGCGAGGGCGCGTCCGAGGGCGTCTTGGTTGACCTGGGTGGCGTAGCAAAGCGTGTCGGTGCGGCCGCTGCCGCCAACGCGGGCGGGCTGGTCGGGGACATCCGGTCCGCAGGCCTCGGCGTAGGCGGCGCGCAGGTGCTCGATGATGGCGCGCGTCTCGTTGACGAGTAGGGTGGTTTGGTTGACCACGGCCACGCGTTCCAAGTCGCGGGCGACGGAGAAGCCATCGGTGTGGCGGCCGGCGAACAGGCGTTCGAACTCGGTCTGCGCGCCGGGTTCGTGGCGGCGAGGCAACAGCGAGGCGAGGGCGGAGGCCTCGTCCAGGCTGCGCACGATGACGGCGGGGGCGTGGCGGCGGGTGTTGGCGAAGGTAGCCTTGGTCTCCTCGTGCTCGTGCTTGCCGTGGATGACCACGGTGTATCCATCGCGGCCATACGAGCGGGCGGCTTTCCAGACCTTCTCCACCAGCATGCAAGTGGCGTCGTAGGCGCAGACCGAAAGTCCGCGCCGGACGAGGCGGCGCTTGTCCTCATCGGTGGCGCCGAAGGCGGGGATGATGACGATGTCGTCGGGCGCGAGGGTATCCCAGCGGGCGGGGTCGTCCGGGGTGGCGGGCGAGTCGGGGGTGATCTTGCGGCCGGAGACGGTGAACGGGACGCCTTTGTCGGACTGAAGGTAGCGGAGGCCGCGGCGGAGGAGGTCGTCGTTGACGAAGGGATTGTGGATCAGCTCGGAGAGCATGAAGACGCGGCGGCCGGGGTTTTCGGCGAGGGTCTCGTAGGCGCGCTCGATGGCGTTTTTCACGCCGAGGCAGAAGCCGAAGTGGCTGGGGAGCAGGTATTGCACCGCGCCGAAATCGAGGGCGATGGGCGCGGAGGCGGAGCGTTCGTGGCGGCGGGCGAGGGCCTTGATGGCGGCGCAGAGGGCGGACTGATAAAGGGAGCGGGACGCGTGGTCCTGGGCGTAGATGGCGGAGTTCCGTTCCTGGGCGGGGCGGAATTTGTAGATGAAATCGTTCTCGCCGAGGTGGAGGTAAGGCAGCTCGACGAGGTGCGGATCGAGGGCGGCGAGGGCGGCGGCGAGCAGGGGGGTGTTGGCGTCCGGCGAGCCGGTCAACTGGTCGTAGGTGTAGAACACCACCGCGGTGGGCGGCGGCGGGGCGTCTGGTAAGTCCGCCAAGCTGGCGAGGGCGGCGCGGTAGACGACACCGGCGTGGGTGAAGGAGCAAACCACGGAGGAGATGCGCGCGCCGGGCAGGTCGGACAAGTCGGCGGGGACGCGGCCCTCGGGGGTAAACCGGATGGCGAGGCGGTTGTTCGCGTCGAAAACGAGGGTGAGGGGAGTGGGTGTGGTGGACACGGGACGAACGCGAAAATCTGGGATCAAAATCCGAGCGGTAGCGAGCGCGCAGGAGGGAGATTCAGGCTTGGAGGAGGACGCGACGGAAAAGATCTACGGCGAGGCCCAGGGCGTGGCGGGAGAGCTCGGCGTCGTAGCGCAGGCCCTCGTCGCGCAGGAAGGCGTGGGCGGCGTTGAATTCATGCCAAGTGAAATTCACTCCGGCGGCGGTCAGCGTCTGGTAGATGAGGGCGCGGCCTTCGGCGGGCACGTGTGGATCCTGGCGGCCAAAGACGAACAGGAGTTCGCCGCGCAGATCGGCGGCGCGGGCGAGGGAGTCGTCGGACAGACCGGCGCCGAGGCTGCGTTTGTGCAGATCGGTGGGGTAGAAGCACGCGGCGGCGGAGACCTCGGGTTCGAGCGCGGCGCGATACGTGAGGTGTCCGCCGATGCAGGGGCCGAAGGAGCCGAGACGGCCGGTGCAGGCGTCATGGTTTTTCAAATACGCGAGCACGGCGCGGTTGTCGGCGTCGAAGGCGGCGAGGGGGTTGGTGGTTTTGAGGCGGTTGCCGGTGTCGGAACCTGGCTGGTCGTATGCGAGCACGGTGCCGGCGGGCAGGTATTCGTGGTAGATTTCCGGGAGGGCGACGATGAAGCCGTGGCCGGCGAGGAAGGCGGCGGTGCGGCGGATGGGCGCGGTGAGTTGAAAAATCTCCGAATGGAAGAGCAGGCCGGGGTAGCGGCCGGGACCGGCGGGGCGCAGCACGAGCGTGCGCATGGGACCGGTAGGCGTGGGCAGATCGACGAATTCGGGTTCGCGGAGAGTCATGAGCCGGTGAGCCTGACCGAGGACGCGGGGGGCCGTCGAGTCCGCGGACGGGTGTATGCGATTGATCCCGGAGGCACAGGCGGGCATTTTCCGAGACATGCGCTCCTCCCGTCCGCGTGCGCGCACGCGCTCATCGCTCTGGCTGTATCTGAGTTGTGTCGCGTTGTCCTTGCTCTGGCTGCTGCTCGATCAGTCGCAGGCGCTCAAGCCGGTGGAAAAGCTCACCGAGGATGCCCGGTTCAAGGCGCGCGGTCCGCTGCCTTCGCCGCTGAATCTGATCTACGTGGACATCGACGGCCAGGCGCAGACGGAGCTGGGCAACTTTCCCTGGGATCGGGGCATTTTCGCGCAGGTGTGCGAGACTCTCATCACCCACGGAGGGGTGAAGGCGATCGGCATCGACGTGGTGTTTTCCGAGGCGGGCATTCCCAATCTCGCGGACCGGGCGCGATTGCAACGCGGGCAGGCCGAGTTTGGGCGCTTCCTCTTCGGTGGCGCGCCGGTCGTGCTGGCGGCCAGCTACGCCAGCGGCGTGCAGACCGCGGCGGACGGATCGGTGATCTCGCGCGAGCTTCCACTGGTGAAATCTAAGCAGGGCAAAGACGCGCCCGAAGTGCCGCAGTGGCGGATGGGACCGATGATTTTTTCTCCTCCGCTGGTGGGCCTTATCGACACGCTCGGGGGCCACACCCGGCGCGTGCCTCTCTACTCGCCGGCGGCGGATCGCAAATACTACCAACTCTCGCTTGAGCTGGCGCGCCTGCACTTCGGGCTGAAACCGGAGGATGTGCGGGTATCGCCCGATCGGGTGGACCTCACGCGCCAGGGCGGCGAGGTGGTGCGGAGCGTGCCGCTCATCGACGAGCAGATGGTGGAGGTGAACTGGTTCTCCCCGTGGATCGATGACGGCAACCCCCGGATCAGTCTGGCGGAGATATACAAGCTCGCGCAGATGGCGCGCTCGGACAATCCCGAGGCCAAGGCGACGGTGAAGGAGTGGTTCTCGGATGGCGTGTTCAAGGATGCGATCGTGCTGATCGGCCCGGTGGATCCCCTGTTGCAGGATCTCGCGCCCACGCCCTTCGACGCCGAGCCGGTGCCGAAGGTCGGCGTGCACGGCAACATGCTGAAGACGATCGTATCGGGTCGCTTCATTCACTATCCACCGAGCTGGTTTTTGCCGGCGATCACGCTCTTGTTGACCGCGCTGGTGGCGGGTTTGTCGCTCGCGTCCGAAGGCGCGAAAAGCGCGGTTTTGCGCGCGTTGGCGGCGGCCTTGCTGGTCGGCTACGTGGCCTGTGGTTTCTGGATTTTCGAGTGGGCGGATTGGATGCTGCCGATGACAGTGCCGGTGGCCTCGGCGCTGAGCGCGGCCTTCGTGGGCGGCGCCGCGCAGCTGGTGTTGGCGCAGCAGCAGAAGAGCCGGATCAAGGGACTGTTCGGCGCCTATCTGGCGCCTTCGGTGGTGAGTCAGATGGTGGATTCCGGGCAGGAGCCGCGTCTCGGCGGCGTGGAGGAGGAAATCACGGCCTACTTCAGCGACGTGCAGTCATTCTCCACGTTTTCCGAGGTGCTCACGCCGGCGCAGCTGGTCGAGCTGATGAACGAATATCTGACCGCGTGCACCGACATCGTGCAGGCGGAGGGCGGCACCTTGGACAAATACATCGGCGACGCGGTGGTGGCGATGTATGGCGCGCCGCTGGCGCTTCCCGACCACGCCTTTCACGCGGCGGTGGCGGCGCTGCGCGTGCAACGCCGCTGCGGCGATCTGCGCGAGAAGTGGCGGCACGAGATGGCTGCGAAAAACTGGCCCGAGATCGTCACCCGTCTGCGCACGCGCATCGGGCTCAACACCGGCCGCGCGGTGGTGGGCAACATGGGCAGCCAGACCCGGTTCAGCTACACCATGATGGGCGACACCGTGAATCTGGCGGCGCGCATGGAGTCGGGTGCGAAAGCCTGGGGCGTCTTTACCATGTGCACCGAAGCGACGCGGGAGGCGTGCCTGAAGGTGGATGCGGAGCGCATCGTGTTTCGCGCGCTTGGGCGCGTGGTGGTGAAGGGGCGCAAGGCTCCCGTGCCGATTTATGAACTGGTCGGGCTGAAGGAGGACGTGACGCCGCGCACCCGTGAGGCGATCGCGATATTCGAAGCCGGGCTGGAGCGGTTCTACGCTCAGGATTGGGACGCGGCGCTGGAGAAGTTCAGGGCCAGCGAACGGCTGGAGCCCAACCAGGTGGACGAGTCCGTCGGGGTGGCCAACAACCCTTCGGTGGTTTATCAGGAGCTGGTCGCCGAACTGCGCACCCAGCCGCTTGGCGCGAACTGGAACGGCGCCTACGTGATGCACGGAAAGTAATCCCTCCTCCCCATGGCCTGGCGCATCGACGAATATCTGATCCACGGCGAGATCGACAACCGCACCCCCGGCCGGGTGACCGGGCGACTTTGGTTTCTCGGGCGCGAGCAAGAGCCGGTGACCGTCGAGCTGGAGGGCAACGCCTGGCGAGACGTCGCGGGGCATGTGTTGCGTTTCACCAATCCGCGTCCGACCGCGCCCGTCGCCGGTTTTTTGGACCGCCTGGCCTCGGAGCAGCGCGGCGTCGTCGGCGACATCACGGCCTCGCGCAAGGTGCGCGTGCCGGAATGCTCGATGGAGGAGGTCATGCGCTTGGTCGAGGCGGGCAAAAGCTATCCCTGGCACTGGGCCAACTGTCTCTACCTGGAGTGGCACAGCGAGCGAAACGGCCGGGTGGTGATCGAGAGCGTGGACTATCAGGTGGAGTTGGATGCGGAGGCGGCCTGGGTGATGAGCGAGGAAGAGGAGGCGGCCCAGCAGGCGGCGAACGGCAGCGCGATGATCGCGTTTATGGAGCGGCTGGATTCGGCCGCGTTTGCCGGCGCGGAGATCGAGGAGGATCTGGGCGCTATCGGCACAAAGGATGAGGAGGACGACGAAGACGCTCCGACCAGCGCGGCCGAGGCGCTGGCGGACGTGGAGCAGGCGCGCATGGAGCTGCTCCTGGATCGCGTGCAGGCGCGGTTGCAGCGCGCCCGCGAGGCGGGAGTGACACCCGACTACGAAACGATTTTGCGCGAGGAGCGGGCTCGGCTGGGGCGTGAGTTGGGCAAAGTTGAGCCCGCCGCCGCCGACCCCGAGCAGGAAGCGGAGGAGGCGGCGTGGATCGAAGAGCTAAATGCGGCGGCCGAGGAGGCATTGAGCGATGTGGCCGAGGAGCCATGGCCCGATGAAGTGGAGGAACATCCCCTGGTCCGGCGCTGCATCGTGCTGCACAAGCGGATCCACGACGACTGCGCCGCCCGAGGGTGGCTGAGCGACGTGGATTCCGAGGAGCATCCGTTGCGGGAACTCGACAAAGGCGTGCTGATCGCGGGCGGGAAGTTAGCCGGCGCCTTGAATCCCGCATGCGACGGCGAGGCGTGGCCGCCCGAGCCGCTGTATGCCGGCGACGTCTTGGTGCGTCTGAAAAAAGCGCGGGGACATCTGCGCGACGCTTTGGCGGGATTGGACGATGCCTCCGCGCAGGGACTCGCCGACGCCGTCTGGTTGGCGCAAGCGGGGTCGGAGGTGATACAGATTCGCGCGGAGGTGGACCGTTTGATCGGGCAGGTGCGCGCGGTGCTTGAACGTGGCGACATCGGACCGGAAAACGGGGCGGAGCCGACCGCCTAGGTCGCGGGATCACCCGGCCCATCGACAGCCTTTCCCGTCGGCAATGTGTTTTCCCCTCGCACATACACTCATACAGTAAGTAAACGGGAGATCTTGAGATAGGCCAATGTCGGCCTAAGCTGCTAGGTTCATCACTCCTTCTATGCCCGAAGCTGTCGCGCCTTCTTTCCTCGTTGATGCCTCGTGCGATCCGGTGGTTATCCGGGTCGAGGGACGCGCGTCTTTCCAAAACAGCGCGAGTCTGCGGGATTTTTTCGCGGAGATGCGCCGTCAGGGCCGCAGCCGTTTCGTGATGGATTTCAAGAACTGCACCAGCATGGACAGCACGTTTTTGGGGGTCTTGGCGGGCGTGGCCCTCGAGCTTCGCAAAACCGGCGCGGGCGCCAGCATGGTGCTTTGTCGCGTGGGTGAACGTAACCTGGAGCTGATCAAAAACCTGGGTTTACATCGCCTCCTCACGCTGGACGACTGCAACGGGTGCGATCACCCGATCAGCGGTGGCACGGCCCTCGCGCCCCAGGCACGGATGAACGAGTTGGAGAATGCCCGTCTGGTGCTGGCGGCCCATGAAAATCTCGTGGCCGCCGACGAGGCGAATCAGGTCAAGTTTCAGGACGTGTTGGCCTTCTTAAAGGGCCGGGTCGAGCAGGGTTGATTCGCGGGACGCCTCTCGCTTGGGACCGCCGTCCCCGAGGTAAGCTGGCGATCGCAAAACCCGTTTGCCACCGAGGCGGGCGTGGGGTCCATTGACCGCTCCCATGAGTTCCGCCGTTCTCCCTGTCGCTCCCGAGTCTCTTCCTAACGCCGCCGGCCGTTTCGGCGCATTCGGCGGTTGCTATGTGCCGGAGACGCTCATGACGGCGCTGAAGGAGATCGCCGAGGTCTACGAAAACGCGCGTCACGATCCCGCCTATGTCGCCGAGCTGAACCACCACTTGAAGGAGTTCGCCGGCCGCCCGACCGAGCTCTATTTTGCCAGCCGCCTCACTGAGCACTGCGGCGGTGCGAAGATCTATTTTAAGCGCGAGGACCTGCTGCACACGGGAGCCCACAAGATCAACAACGCCATCGGTCAGGTGCTGCTCGCCAAGCGCATGGGCAAGCCCCGCATCATCGCCGAGACGGGCGCGGGCCAGCATGGCGTGGCGACCGCGGCGGTGTGCGCCAAATTCGGCCTGCAATGCCGCGTCTATATGGGGGCGGTGGACATGGAGCGTCAGGCGCTGAATGTGTTTCGCATGCGGCTGATGGGCGCGGAGGTCGTCGGCGTCGAGGCTGGTCAGAAGACGCTCAAGGATGCGGTCAACGAGGCCATGCGCGACTGGGTGACCAATGTAAGGAATACGCACTACATCCTCGGTTCCGCGCTCGGCGCGCACCCCTATCCGATGATGGTGCGTGATTTTCATCGCGTGATCGGCAAGGAGGCCCGCGCCCAGTTGCTGGAGCGCGAAGGGCGCCTGCCCGACGAGGTCATCGCCTGTGTGGGCGGCGGCTCCAACGCGATGGGCGTGTTTTTTGATTTTCTCAAAGACGAGTCGGTGCGGCTCGTCGGTGTGGAAGCGGGCGGGCATGGCATCCGGCAGGGCGAGCACGCGGCGCGCTTCGAAGGCGGCAAGCTCGGGGTCTTGCAGGGCTGCAAAACCTACATTCTGCAGAACGACGACGGCCAGATCGAGCTGACCCACTCGGTATCGGCGGGGCTCGACTACGCGGCCATCGGCCCCGAGCACGCCTACTACCGCGACACCGGCCGCATCCGTTATGCCTACGCCAAGGACGACGAGGTGATGGAGACCTTCCAACTTTGCTCGCGCATGGAGGGCATCATTCCCGCCTTGGAGAGCACGCACGCCCTCGTCGAAGGCGTGAAACGCGCCCGGCAGATGCGCAAGGACGAGATCTTGCTGATCAACCTCAGCGGGCGAGGGGACAAGGACGTCGCGCAGGTGGCCAAGTTGCTCGGCGTGAAGCTATTTTAATCCCTTCGCCGATGAACAGCATGACGGGTTTCGGCCGCGCATCAGCGGCGCTGGGTGCGGCGACGGTTTCCGCGCGCGTGTCTTCGGTGAATCGCAAGGCGCTCGACCTCAAGGTGTCGCTGCCCGAGGCGTGGGGCGAGCTGGAGGCCGCCATCGCGGAGGAAGTGCGCAAGGTGGCGACGCGTGGTGCGATCCAGCTCCGTGTCGAGCTGGCGGCCGCCAACTCCGCCAATGAGGCTGACTTCGACGAACTGGCGGCGGCGGCGTGGCTGGAGCGGCTGCGCAAATTCGCCGCCGCTCAGGGCCACGCCCTCGAACTCGATGCGCAGACCGTGGCCTCCGTCGCGGGCCAGTTTCGCCGACGCCAGGAGCCCATCCCCGCGGCGGAGGCGCAGCCCGTGGTGCTGGCCACCGTGCGCGAGGCGCTGGCGGGTTTCATCGCCATGCGCGCCACCGAGGGCGCGGCGTTACTGGCGGATTTCGAGGCGCGGCTGGCCTTGCTCGCCGCCCATATCGAGGCCATCGCCGCGCGTGCGCCCGACGTGGTGAAGGCGGCGCGAGAGGCGCTGCACCGACGCCTGCGCGAGGCCGGTTTGGAGCTGCGGGTGGACGACGAGCGCGTGCTGAAAGAGGTCGCGCTTTTCGCCGATCGTTGCGACATCACGGAGGAGTTGACGCGTTTCCGCAGCCACCTCGCCCAGCTGAAAAAACTTTTCGCCGGAGGCGGCGAAATCGGGCGAAAAGCCGAATTTATCCTGCAGGAAATGGGGCGTGAGGTGAACACCACCGGTGCAAAGGCCAACGATTACGAAATCGCTCGCTTGGTGATAGAGCTGAAAAACGAGCTCGAGCGCATCAAGGAACAGGTCGCGAACGTGGAGTAGCGCGGGCATTTCGTTTTACCGAAAAAGCCCGGCATCGATTTGCCTCCGCCTGGTGGCTTTGCCGCGTCGATTGTGACTCCGGTGTGCGTTTATTGTGACGCTTGACGCGAATCAGTTATGGTTTTGTCACGATCCGCGAGAGGCGTTGTCACGTTTGTGGCGAAATTAAGATACTGTTAGACAAACGGATAAGGTATCTCGGCAGAGATTTTTTCCCTTTGTGACGTCAAATCACGGATTCGTCACGTTTTCGCCACATGTTCGTAACATTGACCTGCGAACTTTGTGGCGTCGTTTGGTGGCACCCTGAACACGTCATCAACCGCACTCCTCCTTCAACCTACATGATTACCCAATCCTTCCTTGGTCGCCTCGCTCTCGGCGCGGCTCTCGTCACCGGATCCGCCGCAGTCGCCTCTGCCCAAGACAGCGGACCCTTGCTCGACGCGCTTGTTCGCAAAGGCATCCTGACCGATCAGGAGGCCGAGGATCTGCGCGCGGATCTGAGCCGCGACTACGCGGCCAATAATGTTAACGCCACGCCTGCCGGACGCTCGACTACCCGTATGCAAATCACCGGTCGTCTGCAGACCCAGTATGCGGGTCTGGATACGGATTATAGTGCGGGCGCCGACGCCTCGCATGTTAACCACTTTCTCATTCGTCGTGCGTTGGTCGGCGTGCGCGGAGAGTTTGGCCCCGCCTGGGCCGGCCAGATGGTGTATGACTTCGCTGCCAGCCGTTTCGACACGGCTTTTCTGCAATGGCGCGATGTCCCCGGTATCACTGTCGATGTGGGCGTCCGCAAAGTGAACCTCGGCTACGAGGAGCGCACTTCCTCCGGCCAGATCAAGACCATCGAGCGTTCCGCCGTGACGCGTTACTTCATCGAGGCCGACAGCCTCACTGGCGCCACCCGCCGCCGTTTGGGCGCCGGTGCCCAGCGTGTGGGTATTTTCTACGATCACGTCTTAGGCGAGGCCAAGACGGGTGAGGTGCAGGCCTTCTATGGCGCCGCGTTGACCAATCCGGAGCGCGCCACCGACATCGGTTCCTCCACCTCCGCCGGCACTTCCGCCACGAATGACGTGGCGCTCTGGTTCAATGGCGGTCTTCGCGAGAAGGTTTCCGCCGATACCAACTGGACGGCGGGATTTGGCATGGGCTACATCCCCGGCCTCGGTCGCCAAACCCTGCCCCTCGGCTCGGATGATCTGTTCGTGGGCACGGTCTACGGCGAATTCACCTCGGGCCGCTTCACCCTCTTGGGCGAAGTCCTTGGCTCCAAGGCTGAAAACGGCGCCGACGCGCTGGCGGCCAACAACGACTCCGCGTCCTGGGGCTTTTTGGTCCAGCCTTCGTTCATGTTGACGGAGAAGTTCGAGGTCGTTTCCCGCTACAGCTATCTGGATACGGACGGCCGCGGCGTCACGGCCGCCAATGGCGCCATTCGCTCCAGTCCGGATCGCGCCACGGGCTCCGTGCCCTTCGATGTCATGCATGAGGGCTACCTCGGCGCGACCTACTATTTCCTCGGTCACGACCTGAAGCTCTCCGCCGGCCTCGTTTACGGCAAACTCCAGGATCCCCTCACCGGCACGAACGATTCGCTCGAGGCCGAAGTCACCGGCGTCCGCTCGCAGCTCCAGGTGCAGTTCTGAAGCGACCGACTTAACCTGAACGTCACGCAACCGCCGCACGGCAACGTGTATCCTAACCTCTCCTCCTCATGAAAAAACTTCTCCTCCTCGCCACCGCGCTCCTCGCGGTCGCCACCACCGCCACCGCGCAAAAGCTCGTCATCAAGGGCTCAGACACGTTGGGAGCCAAGCTCGTGCCCATGCTCGCCGAAGAGTATCGCGCCAGCCATCCTGGCGTGTCTTTTGAGATCGCCGCCGAGGGCTCCACGACCGGCATCACCGCCATCACCTCGGGCACTGCGGACATCGGCATGTCCTCGCGCCGCGCCAAGGCCACCGAATTGTCCGCCGCCGCCGCCAAGGGCGTGCAGATGAAGCCCATCATCGTGTGCTTCGACGGCATGGCCGTGATCGTCAACGCCGCCAACCCCGTCGCCGACCTCACCAAGCGTCAGGTCGAGCAAATCTTCACCGGCGACATCACCGACTGGTCCGCCGTCGGCGGCACCCCCGGTCCGATCTCCATCTACACCCGCAACACCTCCTCGGGCACCTACTCCGACTGGAAGGATCTCGCGATGAAGAAGCGCGACTACGCCGGCTCCTCCCAGAAGATGGCGGGCAACGAGCAGATCGTCTCCGAAGTCGCCAACAATCCCAACGGCATCGGCTACGTCGGCCTAGCCTACATCAAGGAGCCCGGCATCAAGGTCGCGACCATTGAAGGTCATTTCCCCACCAAGGAAGAGGTTCTCACCAAGAAGTATCCCTACGCCCGCCCGAACTTCTACTACACCAACGGCGAACCCAGCGGCGAGGCCGCCAAGTTCATCGAGTTTACCCTCAGCCCGGCCGGTCAGGCCATCGTGGAGAAGGTCGGCTTCATTCCGGCGGTTAAGTAAACTTTCGGCAAAAGCCTGCATAGCCTAGTTTCGAGACCGTTGCAGAGGCCCGCTTGACCCTCCGTCTGGCGGGCCTCTGTCTTTGCCTTTAATTCCTCGGTTTTCACTTCTTTCCGACTCTCTCTGCATGCCGCCCGCGTCCCACACGCCGCCCGCCCCCGCACCGTCTTTTGCGATTCAGAAAGAGCGCACCCGCTTCCTTGGATTGACGCTCGATGAATGCATCCAGGGTTTCTTTGGCGGAAACGCCGTCGTGGCGGTCATCGTTTTGGGGCTGATCACGCTCTTTCTCTTCCGCGAAGGATCTTCGTTTTTCCGGCAAAATCAGGACAACCTCTCCATTTACCGGCAGGCCGGCCTGGAGTATGTCGATTTCATCCGCACGCAGGAGGAGAGCCACACTGCGCTCACGCGCTACCTGTCCGATCTGAGGCTGCGCGCCTTGCGCCACCACATGGACGCCGATGGGCTGGCCGTTGCCGATGCCAACGCGCGCCTCGCCTCCTTTGATGAGTTTGCCGGGCGTTTCTCCGACGCCGTCGAGCCGATCCGGGGTTTGCGTTCCGAACTTGGCGATGTGGCCGTGGCGATAAAAACCCGGCACATCAACAACCTCAACCGCATCCAGCAGCGCGCCCAGCTCGTCGCCGCCGGCAAGCCAGACGAGGCGGCCGCGGTGGAGCTGGAGACGATTGATTTTGCGGGGGAGATCGTCGCCCTCACCGCGACGCTGCCGCTTTACGAAGAGGCAAGCGGGGCCTTTGCCACGGCGCTGAACGAGATCGTCGCCACCCCGCCTCCTTTGCCGACGCTGGAGCTGACGGCCCGCGTGGCTCGGTTTCAGGAACTCACGGCGGACTACGTCGCCACGTTTCCGGCGACCATCGAGGCGATGCGCGCGTGGGACCACACCGCGCCGGTCGCGTTTTCCGAATCGTTCACCGCGTTCATTTTCGGGCGCGAGTGGCTGACCGCGAGTTTCTGGCAGGATTGGTATGGCGTGCTGCCCCTGTTTACCGGCTCGCTTCTCGTCTCGATGATCGCCCTGACGCTGGCGGTGCCGCTTGGTGTGGGTGCCGCCATCTACGTGAACCAACTGGCCACGCCGGCCGAGCAGCGTGCGATCAAGCCGACCATCGAGTTCATCTCCGCCATTCCCTCGGTCGTGCTCGGTTTCTTCGGCATCGCGGTGCTGGGCGAGTTTTTGCGCGTGGCCTCGGGCTGGGAGTGGCTCGCCTGGTTCCCCGGCTTTCCCTTCGCCGAACGGCTCAACGCGCTCACCGCCGGCTGCCTTCTGGGGCTGATCGCGGTGCCCACGATTTTCACCCTCGCGGAGGATGCGATCAACAATGTGCCGCGCGCCTTCAAGGAGGCGTCCTACGCGCTCGGCGCCACGCGTCTGCAGACCATCGTGCGCATCATCGTGCCGGCCGCGCTCTCCGGCATCATCTCGGCCGTGCTCCTCGGTCTCGGACGCGTGATTGGCGAGACCATGGTCGTGCTGCTTTGCGCGGGTAATCGCATCGCGATTCCGGACTTCACGGCCGGCCTCTCCGTCATCACCCAGCCGGTGCATACCATGACGGGCATCATCGCGCAGGAGATGGGCGAGGTGGTGCCGGGCAGCATCCACTACCGCGCGCTCTTCGTGGTGGGCCTGCTGCTCTTCTTCATCGCGCTCCTGATCAACTTCGTGGCGCAGAAAATCGTGCGCCGGTATAAGATCTCCGTCGGCTGACGTCCCTTTTTTCAACTTTGACCGACCGTCCCATGGACTCTTCCTCGACTCATCTTTTCGCCGCCCGCCCGGGGCCGGCGCGCCGGGCGGAAAGCGCGGTCGCCTGGATCTTCCGCATCGCGACCTACCTCATTCTCGCCTGCGGCCTGTTCGTTTTTGCCGACATCATCTGGAAGGGCGCGCCGACCGTGCTGCGCAGCTTCGCCCTCACCGAGAGTTTCCCTTACGTCACCAACACCTTCCTTTTCGAGGCGCCGGAGACCTTGCACGTGTTTACCTACGAGGGCGAAAAGCGGGAGCTTGGCGACACCGCCTACCGCGCCTTTCGCGAGGCCGAGATCGCCAAGGCGGCGGCCGCCGGCCAGCCCGCGCCGCGCTTCACGCCGACGAGCTACGTTTACGCCGCCGGCGGCATCTGGCCCTGCATTGTCGGGACCGTGCTCCTGGTGGTGGGCTCCATGTTTATCGCCCTCAGCCTCGGCGTGGCGTCGGCCATCTATCTGAGCGAATACGCCCGCGACACCGCGTTCGTGCGCTTCATCCGCCTCGCCATCCTCAATCTCGCCGGCGTGCCCTCGATCGTGTTTGGCCTCTTCGGCTTCGCAATGTTCGTGCTGTTCTTCAAGTGGAACGTCTCGCTGCTGGCGGGCTGGTTCACCCTGGCGTTCATGGTGCTGCCCGTGGTGATCACCGCCTCGGAAGAGGCGCTGAAATCCGTGCCCAAGGGATTCCGCGAGGGCTCGCTGGCGTTGGGTGCGACCAAGTGGCAGACCATCCGTAAAAACGTGCTGCCCTACGCGCTGCCCGGCATACTCACTTCCTCCATTCTCGGCATCGCGCGCGTCGCCGGCGAGACCGCCCCGATCATGTTCACCGCCGCCTACGTGGTTCGCGACAAACTGCCTTGGGAAGTGGAAAAGGTGGGCGACTTCTTTTTCCAGGGCGTGATGGCGCTGCCCTATCACATCTACGTCGTCTCCTCGAAAATCCCCCAGAACGACTACACCCAGCGGGTGCAATATGGCACCGCGTTTGTCTTCCTCGGCATCGTCGCGTTGATCGCCGCCAGCTCGATCATTCTGCGCAACAAACTTCGCGGACGCTACAAGTGGTGAGTCCCTCGTAGCCCTCTTCGTCTTCGATCTTCCGCCACCACCGTCTCCCTTTCCCGCCGCGATCATGGAAACCGCTTCGTCCGCCGCTCCGCTCAAACGCTCTCTCGCCCAACCGCCGTCCTCCTCGGACGCCTCGGGCGACTCCACCCTCATCGACATCCAGAACCTGGATTTCTACTACGGAGCCAAGCAGGCCCTCTTCGACATCAACCTGCGCATTCCCGACAAGCGGGTGACCGCCTTCATCGGCCCTTCCGGTTGCGGTAAATCCACCTTGCTGCGCTGCCTCAACCGCATGAACGACCTCATCGACGGCACCGCGGTCAAACGCGGCACGATCAAGGTGCGTGGCGTGGACATCTACGGCCGCACCGTCGATCCGATCGAGCTTCGCAAACGCGTGGGCATGGTTTTCCAAAAATCGAATCCCTTTCCGAAATCGATCTACGAAAACATCACCTACGGCCTGCGCATCCAAGGCGTGAACAACAAGACGCGGCTCGACGAGGTCGTGGAGAAATCCCTTCGCGGCGCCGCGCTTTGGGACGAGGTGAAGGACCGCCTGCACGAAAGCGGCCTCGGTCTCTCCGGCGGCCAGCAGCAGCGCCTCTGCATCGCCCGCACCATCGCGGTGGAGCCCGAGATCATCCTCATGGACGAGCCCTGCTCCGCACTCGACCCCATCGCGACCGCGAAGGTGGAGGAGCTGATCCACGAACTGAAGAAGCAGTTCACCATCATCATCGTCACGCACTCCATGCAGCAGGCCGCGCGCTGCTCCGACCGCACCGCCTTCTTCTACATGGGCAAGCTCATCGAATTCGACGAGACCCGGAATATTTTCATGAACCCCAAGAACCCCCAGACCGAGGCCTATGTCTCGGGCCGCTTCGGCTGAGAAAAACCATCAACTTTTTTGCCCACGAAACACACGAAATGACACGAAAACCAAGCCCCGTGCCGATGCATTCCTTTCGTGCTTTTTCGTGTGTTTCGTGGGCCTAACCCCGATTTTTAAATGAAACGCTTTTTTGATTCCGAACTCGAAACTTTCCGTTCCGACCTGCTCCGCATGGGCGAGGTCGCGGTCCGCCAGGTGCGCGACGCGCTCCAGGCCCTCGTCACGGGCGACGTGAAACTCGCCGAGCGCGTGATCGCGGCCGACGACGAACTCGATGAGCTGGAGAAACGCATCGATACCGAGGCCATTCGCTACATGAACCTCCGCTCGCCGATCGCGACCGAGCTCCGCCTCGTGATCGTGGGCATGAAGGCCTCGCACGACCTCGAGCGCGTCGGCGACGAGGCGACCAACATCGCCAAACGAGCCCTGCGCCTCGCCGCCGAGCCGCCGCTCAAGCCCTACGTGGACATCCCGCGCATGGCCGGCATCGCGGTCGAGATGCTGCGCGATGCGCTCGAGTGTTTCCTCCATGCCGACAACGCCAAGGCGGTGGCGGTGGTGAAGCGCGACAAGGAGGTCGATGCCTTGAACAAGCAGCTCTACCGCGAGCTCAGCAGCTACATGGTCGAGCAGCCCGGCACGATCAGCCGCGCCCTGGAGCTCATGTTTATCAGCAAGGGCATCGAGCGCATCGCCGACCACGCGACCAACATCGCCGAGGAGATGGTGTTCCTCAGCGACGCGCAGGATATCCGCCACGACGAGAGTCTGAAAAAGGGCGACAAGGCCCTCTGATTGCATGACCGCGCCGCGCCGAACTGTTTCGCGTGTCGCGGTCTGGCTGGCCGCGTTTCTCGCCATCGCCACCGGCCTCCGCGCCGAGCTGCGTTTTGATGCGACGGAACTCACGGTCAAGCCGGCCAAGGTCGGGGAAAAGAAACTCACCGCCGACTTCACTTTTACTAACGCGGGGCCTGCGCCGGTGCGCATCGTCGAGGTGCACAGCAGCTGCGGCTGCACCGTGCCGGCCGCGCCCGCCGACGCGTTCGCGCCGGGCGCGCGCGGCGTGCTGCCGGTGGTGTTTTCCTCGGGCGGCCGCCAAGGTCCGCAACGCCAGATGGTGCGGGTGAAGACATCCGATGGCGCCGAGCACCAGCTGGTTTTGGTGGCCGATTTGCCGGTGCGGGTGGCGATAGCTCCGCGTATGTTGATTTTTCGCGGCGGCGAGGATGCGCCCAAGACGGCGGTTCTCACCTTCGGCGACGACCTTCCGGTCGAGCTGCTCGGCGTCGAGTCGACCAGTCAGGCCTTTGCGCTGGACGGGCCCGCGACGCTTTCCGGCAGGGAACTGACGGTCACGGTGCGCTTCGCGGGCAAGGCCGATCAAAACGAGCGTGGCGTGCTACGCGTGCGCACGCGGGGAAAATCCGGCGCCGAGCACACCGATCTGCTCTACGCGCGGCATCTACCGTAAGCGCTCGGGCTGCGGGCTCTTTCGCTGATCGCGATCAGAGCCGGAAGTCGGCCGGAGCGATGAGGACCACGAATTCGCCCTTGAGGCTGGTCTTGGCCAGCCGTGCATCCACCTCGGCGGCGGGGCCGACGAGGAAGGTCTCGTGCAGCTTGGTGACTTCCTTGGCGAGGCACACCACGCGATCCGGCCCGAGGGTGGCGGCGATCTCTGCGGCGAACTTGTCGATGCGGTGGCAGCTTTCGTAGAGCGCGAGCGTGTAGTCGAAATCCCGATACTTCTCCAAAAACGCGACCCGCGCGCTGGTCTTGGCGGGCAGAAAGCCGGCGAAGAGAAAACCATCGCTCGGCAGTCCGCTGGCGCTGAGCACGGCGGCGACCGCGCAGGCGCCTGGCACGGGCACTACGGGCAGGCCGGCGCGGCGGCAGGCGCGCACCACGCGAAAGCCCGGATCGCTGATGGCGGGCGTGCCGGCGTCGCTGACGACCGCGATGGATTTACCCTCCTGCAGGCGGGCGACGAGCTGCTCGGCGGCGGCGGTCTCGTTGTGATCGTGGTAGGGCAGAAGCGGGCGGTGCAGGCCGAGGCGGGTGAGCAGCGAGCCGGTGGTGCGGGTGTCTTCACAGGCCACCAGATCGACGGTAGCGAGAATGAGGCGGGCGCGCTCGGTGAGATCGGCTAGGTTGCCGATGGGCGTGGCCACGACGTAGAGGTGGCCGGGGCGGGCGGCGAGGCGGGCGGTGGACTCATCCGCGACATGAGGCGCGGTGGAGGCGGGCGTGGGCTCGGACATGGAGAGATAGGCGCAAAGCCCGCGCGGCGGGGCAAAGGCTTTCGGGCACAAAAAACCCGGACTCGTGAGGAGTCCGGGTGGAGGGAGAAGCGACTGACAAGACCGACGTTTTAGCGCGGGTTACCGAGGCCGCCCATGCCGGGCATGCCGCCTTCCCAGCTCGCCGGACGGCTCCACGGGATGGAGGAGTCTTCCGGAGCCTTGCTGGCGCAACCGGAGGCCAGCGCGAGCAGGGTGGAGGCGAGGAGGAGGCTGAGCAGGCGGCGTGGCATGGCGGTCGCGAACGGCTTACTTGGCGATGCTGGCGATGTCGCCCGAGCGAAGGTTGGTCTTGATCGAGGTGGGGGCGACCTGGGCGATGGCGAAGGTCTCCTTGACCTCGGAGATCACGGACTCGGCGATGGTCTCGCCGCCGCGGGTGATGGTGAACTTGTTGCCGACGGAGATGCCGTCGGGGGAGCCGAGGTCGATGACGACGAAGGCGTTTTTGGTGCCCACGCTGGCCACACGGGCGGCGGCGGTGCGCTCGCTGAGGGGAACGGAGGCGGCGGGGGAACCGGCGGGCACTGCGGCGCCGGAGGCATCGAAGGCACCAACCATGCCGGTGGACTGGAGGGCGGCGAGGCGGTTTTCGAGGGAGGCGATGGTCTGCTTGTAACGCTCGACCTCCTCAGGGTTTCCCACCTGGGCGGCGAGGCGAGTCTGGACGAGTTCGCGGCGGAGGTTGTCGAGGTCGTTGCTCAGCTTCTTCTCGGTCTCTTCCTTGACGGCGAGGTTGCTGCGGAGGCTGGCGATCTCGCGGCCGGCCTGGACGTTGCGGGCCTCGGAAGCGGTGAGCTTGGACTTGGTGTCACCGAGTTCGGCGTCGGTGTTGGCGAGACGGCTCTTGGTGGTCTCGAGCTCGGTGCTGGTCTCGGTAAGATTGGTCTGAAGGCCGGCGGCGCGGGTCTGCTCGGCGGAGAGGTCGGCTTGGAGCTTGGTCTTGGTCTCGCCGATCTGCCACCAGAAGAAACCGGAGGCGGCGGAGCCGAGGAGCGCGAGGATACAAAGGGCGAGGGTAAGGGCTTTCATGCGGGGATTGAGTCGTAGAACGTGCGTTTGGACCGACAGCTTGAAAAGGAGAAAGTTATGACGAAAAACGCCCCGTTCGCGGGAAATCGAACGGGGCGGAGAGGATCGGCGAGCGGCTCAGGCCGAGTAGGTGCTGGCAAACCAGGGATTGCCGGCCTGTTTCTTGAGCGCGCCGTTGGCGGCGAGGTGTTCGAGGATCTTGTAGGCGAGCTCGGGGCTGCCGCCGACCGCGCTGGCGGCTGCCTCTGCGGTAAAGGCCTTGCCCGGGGCGGCGCTCAGGGCGGCGACAAGTTTTTGCTGAAGCGTGATCACGCCGGTGGCTGCCTTCTTGCCGGCCTCGACGCCCGGCTGGTGGTAGGCGTTGATGCCGACGAGGCTGGCGTAGAAGCCCACCGCGCGCTCGTAGAGGGCGATCATGAGGCCGAGGCTGCGGGCGTTGAGCTCATTGACTGTGACGGTGACGGAGTGGCGGTCTTTTTCGCTGAGGGCGTCGCGGGTGCCGAGGTAGAAGCCGAGCAAGTAGTCCCCTGTGGTAATGCCGGGCTCGACTTGCATGGAGGCGCCGGCGCGGTCCTTGAGCACCTCGATGAAGGTGACGAAGAAGTTGTTCACGCCCTCGCGGAGCTGCTGCACGTAGGCGTGCTGGTCGGTGGAGCCCTTGTTGCCGTAAACCGCGATGCCCTGGTTCACGACCTTGCCCTGGAGGTCGAACTCCTTGCCGAGCGACTCCATGACGAGCTGCTGGAGGTAGCGGGAGAAAAGGAGCAGGCGGTCCTTGTAGGGAAGGATGACCATGTCCTTGAGGCCCTTGCCGGCGGTCTCGTAGTGCCACATGAGGGCGAGCAAGGCGGCGGGGTTTTCCTTGGTGACGGTGGAGCGGGTGACGACGTCCATGGCGGCGGCGCCGGCGAGCATGGCGTCGGTGTCGATGCCCTGAAGGGCGGCGGGCAGGAGGCCCACGGTGCAGAGTTCGGAGGTGCGGCCACCGACCCAGTCCCACATCGGGAAACGGGCGAGCCAGCCCTGGGCGATGGCGGTCTGGTCTAGCTT
>JALOTV010000014.1 GCA_025457685.1 Opitutaceae bacterium | reverse complement strand
CTCGTCCTCGCGCGGACCGCGCACCACCCGCGTGCCACACATCATGTCGTGCAGGGTGCGCTTTTCCTCGTCGAAGGCCGCCATCACGTAGCCCGCGAAAAAGGTCAGCGTGCTCACCTGCTCCGCAAAGTGCCGGCCGATCACCCGCCCCACGCCCACCCGGCCGCCATCCGCGCGCACCACCCGCAGCCCGAGCAGGCGCTTGCCCGGCGTGGCCTCGTAGCGGCGGATAAAATACACCGAGTAGGCGAGCACGACCACGAGGTTGATCGGCCCCGCGATCAACGCGAACCGCGCCCACTCCTCCCAGTCGTCCAGCATGTGCGGCACCACCCCGTCAAAGCCCACCGCCGCCACCACGCCCTGCACGATCAGGCCCATCCCGTAAAAAATCACCAAGTCCACCAACTTCGCCGCCAGCCGCACCCCGAAGCCCGCGTAGTCCATCCCGCCGCCGCGCACCGTCGCCTGCTCCAGGCGCTCGCGCAGCATCCGCTCCGCATCCATCGGCTCCGCTTCCGTCGCATACCTCGCGGTCGCATTTCCCTCTTCTTCTTCCACCTCATCCGCTTCTCGCGCCCCGCGCCCGTCGGCGTCCGCCGGCCGAGGCGGCGGCGGGGGCAGGCCGAGCTCCGTCACCGCGCCGGCCCGCATCCACGCCCCCATGCCCACGGTCCAGACCAGCGTCTCCGAACCCACCTCGCCGCTCCGCACCCGCGCATCCAGCTCCGCGCGCTCCAGGGGGCCGACCCGCTCTCCATTTTTCACAAAATACCAAGACGACATGGTGCGCACCCTGCCTCCACCGCCGCGCTTGGCAACCCGCGTTTCCCTTAACATTCCCTAGCTTGTCATCAAACTTCCGGAGCGAGACTTGCCAGCTCTGTTCGCATCTCAAATCTGTGTTACATCGACACCATGGATTACGTGCTGCAAGAATCCGCCTCAGCATCCGAACGGCCCATCACCGTGCAAGGCTCGATGATTTTGGGCGGCGACGCCCGCCACATCCTTTCGCGTCTGCCTGATCGCTGCGTGCGTTCCATTGTCACCTCCCCACCATATTGGGGACTGCGAGATTACGGAATCGACGGCCAGATCGGGCTGGAGCCGACGCTGGACGCCTTCATCGCACAACTAGTCGATGTATTTCGCGAAGCACGCCGTGTCCTGCGTGACGACGGCACTTTTTGGCTGAACATCGGAGACGGCTACACCAGTGGAAATCGCGGCTGGAGGGCTCCTGACAAAAAAAATCCCGCCCGAGCGATGAATACGCGGCCCGACACTCCTGCGGGCCTCAAGCCCAAGGATCTGATAGGGGTGCCTTGGCGACTCGCCTTCGCCCTGCAAGCCGATGGTTGGTATCTGCGAAGCGACATCATCTGGAATAAACCCAACGCCATGCCTGAAAGCGTGAAGGATCGCCCCACCCGCAGCCACGAATTCCTCTTCCTGTTCTCCAAAAGCGAGCAATACCACTATGACAGCGAGGCCGTGATGGAGGATCGAGAGGACGGTAGCGGTAAACGCAATCGACGCAGCGTATGGTCGGTCAACACCGAGCCCTTCCGCGACGCCCACTTTGCCACCTTCCCTCCGCCCCTGATTCAGCCATGCGTTCTCGCCGGGACCGAAGCGGGCGACTATGTCCTCGATCCCTTTTTTGGCGCCGGCACCGTCGGCGTGGTCTGCGGAGCGCTGCGACGAAATTTCATCGGGATCGAGCTCAACCCGGACTATCTCACCCTTGCCGCGCGCCGTATCGATTCCGCAAATACAACCCATGCCCATCAGCCTTCCCCCGCCCGATCTTCAGGTCGGATTCGCCGTCAGCTTGCTCCGGCTGCGTGACGTCTGCCTGCCGCCCGCACTGCGCGCAGCGGCGGGAGAGATGGATATCGTAACCCTTGACGCCGAGCTGGCGCGATTGGCTCCGCGTGACGCACTGGCCCGACTAGCTGGGGCAGGGTTGCGCGGAGAGTCCGCCTTTTGCACGCCGGTTTTGCTGCGCCGCCGCCCCGCACTCTTGGGCTACTACCGACTTTTGCTCGGTTTCAGCCAAAAGGCGTTCTACGCCACATCCACTGGCCTTGTCGCTTTCAAGCCGCTGGAAGATGGTAAAATGCCCGCAGCCTTGGCCGAGCGACTCGACGAGCTTTGTCTGGCGCTTAACAACGCTGCCGGCCAGTTGGTCACCAGTCTTACCCCGCCACTTTTGAGCCAAGATTCCTTCGGCGACCTCGCCCTGCTCACCCTAGGTGCCCAGCTGCGCGGCGGGGCTAACGTGCAAAAGGGAGCGCTGGGTATCGAGCGCGTATTCCTGATCATCCAAGAAATCGTAGCACATACGACCACTGAGACCACCACCCGCTGCATAGCACTGACAAACAACGCCGGCCGGTCCGTTCGCATCGAGTTCGCCGCCGACCCTGACATCATCATACGCGAGGCTCTGTCCGATCAACCCGACGATTGGCGCAACGTGATCGCGATTGAGATCAAGGCCGGGACCGATTTCTCGAATATCCACAACCGCGTGGGCGAAGCCGAAAAGAGCCATCAAAAAGCCCGCAAAGCCGGTTACACCGAATGTTGGACCATCGTGAACGTCGATCCCTTCGACGTGGAGTCCGCCCGCATGGAGTCGCCCAGCACCAGCCGCTTTTATCGAATGTCCGCCCTAGAATCGCGCAACGGACCGGATTACGCGGATTTCAAGGCGCGCGTCCTCGCGCTGGCCAGCATCGCAGCCCCGCCCAAAACAATGAAACGCAAATCCGCAGCTCGTTCCTGACTCATCGAAATCCGATCGGCGTTCTTTTCTCACCCCATGCTCCCGCGCCTCCTCGTCGCCCTCGCCGCCCTCGGCCTCGCCTTTGTCGCCTCCGGCTGCCGCCCCCGCCAGACCGCCGTCGAGACCGGGCGCGCCGAGCAGACCCTGCTCCTCGGCAACGGCGCAGAGCCGGGCGACCTCGATCCGCACCTCGCCACCGCCTACACCGAGTTCACCATCCTCGTCGCCCTCGGCGAGGGCCTCG
Source organism: Opitutaceae bacterium (assembly GCA_025457685.1). Taxonomy (GTDB): domain Bacteria; phylum Verrucomicrobiota; class Verrucomicrobiia; order Opitutales; family Opitutaceae; genus IMCC26134_A. The sequence continues at coordinate 27,907 of JALOTV010000014.1, read as the reverse complement.
CCGCCATCGACGAGGCCACCGGCCGCCCCGTGCCCGCCGCCGCCGAAAGCTGGGACGTATCCGCCGACGGACTACGCTACACCTTCCACCTCCGGCCCTCCGCCCGCTGGTCCAACGGAGACCCGCTCCGCGCCTCCGACTTCGTCTTCTCCATCGAGCGCGTCCTCCGCCCCGCCCTCGCCGCCGAATACGCCTACATGCTCTTCCCCCTGCGCGGCGCGGAGGCCTTCAACTCCGGCGCCACCACCGACTTCTCCACCGTGGGCGTGAGCGCCCCCGACGACCGCACCCTCGTGCTCGAACTCGCCGCCCCCACCCCGCACTTCCTCGGGCTCGTCACCAACCTCGCCTGGTATCCCGTCCACCCGCCCACCATCCTCGCCCACGGCCGCATCGACGAGCGCGGCACCGCCTGGACCCGCCCCGGCAACTACGTGGGCAACGGCGCCTACCGTCTCGAAACCTGGCGGCCCAACGACCGCATCGAGGTCGTCCGCCATTCCCACCACCACTCCGACCCCTCCTCCGGCCTGCGCCGCGTCGTGTTCTTCCCCACCGACAACATCCCCGCCGACGAGGCCGCCTTCCGCGCCGGCCAGCGCCACGCTACCTACGACTTGTTGCCCGATCGCATCGCCACCTACCGCCGCGAGGCCCCCGACACGCTGCGCATCGACCCCCTGCTCGAGACCTTCTATCTGCGGTTCAACACCACCCGCCCGCCGCTCTCCGATGCCCGCGTGCGCCGCGCCCTCGCCCTCGCCATCGACCGCGCCACCATCGCCTCCTCCGTGCTCCAGGATTCGCGCGTGCCCGCCCCGCACTACACCCCGCCCGGCACCGGCGGCTACACCGCCACCGCCCGCGTGCCCCACGATCCCGCCGCCGCCCGCGCCCTCCTCGCCGAGGCCGGTTTCCCCGAGGGCAAAAACTTCCCGCGCCTCGAGGTCCTCATGAACACCGATGCGATCAACAAATCCGTGCTCGAGGCCATCCAGGCCATGTGGCGGCGCGAGCTCGGCATCGACGTCGCCCTCGTCGCCCAGGATTTCCGCGTCTACCTCGATGCCATGAAGGGCCTGCGCTACGACATCGCCCGCGCCCGCTGGATCGGCGACTACGACGACCCCAACACCTACCTCGACATGTTCGTCACCGGCGGCGGCAACAACCAGACCGGCTGGTCCTCCCCCGCCTACGACGAGCTCATCGCCCGCGCCGCCACCTCCCGCGACCCCGCCGCACGCCTGGATGCTTTCCAGCAGGCCGAGGCCCTCCTGCTCGCCGAGTCCCCCATCACCCCGGTCTTCTTCGGCGCCCGCGTCCACCTCCTCCACCCCGATGTCCGCGGCTGGCACCCCTCCCTGCTTGGCATTCGCCGCTACCAGACCCTCCACCTCGCCGAGTAATTTCCGGCATTATATTGCAAAAATCCGGCGCTGACGCCTGCGTCACCCGCAGCTTCGACCCCAAGCCTCATCTCCCGCTCAACCTATGTTCTCCACGCGCTTCCTCGCCCTCCTCGGCGGCCTCTTCGCCGCCTCATTCGCCCATGCGGATCACCCCTTGGCCGGTGAATGGTATGTCACCGCCTTCGAACAGGAGACCACCGCCAACCCCCGCCCGGTGTTCGACTTCACGCCGACCAACTTCAAACTCATCACCTTCACCGAGACCACGCCGGGCACGCTCGTCATCGAGCTCCGCAACGCCGCCGGCCGGCTCCTGGAGACCGAGACGCGGACCTTCGTCCGCGAGGGCGACTTTTTCGAGTCGGTGGAAAGCACCCCGGATGACGGCGGTCGCGAACGCATCCGCCTCGGCCTCCAAATGATCCGCCACGACCTCGTGCTCGCGCACGACATCGGCGGCTGGTTCAACGCCGAAGACAGCGCCATTTTCGACGGCTGGAGCTTCGCCGGCGTCCTCACCCGCGAACCCCTCCCCAAGCCCAACCCGTCCCTCTGGATGGGCAACTTCGACGGCCGCGAATGGCTCTACTCCGACGACTGGAACGGCACCACCCGCTTCTTCATCCGCGAAACCGGCACCATCGACCTTCTCATGGAAAAAGTCGGCTCGGCTTTCCGCGCGTCCGCCACCCTTGAGCTCGATGGCGGCGAGACCGACGTCATCACCTTCAAACCCTCCGGCACCCTGCTCGCCCTCGACGAAAACCTCGCCCCCGGCGAAATCTTCTGGGACGACGCCTTTTCCCGCGGCACCAGCGTGCTCGATCGCAGCCGTTACCGTATCTTGCAGGTCAGCGACACCGAACTGGTTCTCCTTGGCGTCGAGGGCTCCGTTGCCCGCGTCACGCCCAAAGGTGACTCCAACTTCACCCCCTACAACCAGATCGATGTCGTCGGCTCTAGCCTCGCCTACTTCACCAACGTGGATCCGGTCTACTACCAAGGTCAGACCATCTCGCTCGAAAGCCTCAGCGCCTCCTCCGTCCCCTACACCGCGAGCGGTCTTCCCGCCGGCCTCATTCTTAATCGCACCAGCGGCGCCGTCACCGGCCAGGTGACCGCGAATCCCGGCGCCTACGCCATCACCCGACGCGCCGGCACCACCAACGCCAACACCACATACGTTCGCGTCCGCGAGTTCCCGCGCTCCCTCGCCGCCCACCCCAACGCCAACTCCATCGCCCCCGTGTATGCCGAACACGAGGCCCTGCTGGAAAACCCCCTCACCGATGAGCCCATCGGCAAGGTCACCCTTAAACTCGCCGCCGGCGGCCTGTTCACCGGCACCCTCGCCACCAACGCGCCCAACACCATCCCCCTGAAGGGCCGTTTCGCCCCCTCGTCCGACGGCTCCAGCGCCTCGGTGACGCTCGATATTCCCGGCTCTCGCACCCTATCGCTCTCTCTCGATTCCGAAGGGCTCCTCGACGCCGTGCTCAACAGCGGCATCACCACCCTCGGCGAGGCGCAGGCGGGCGATCGTTCCGGCCGCATCTCCCTGCACTATTCCTTCGCCCCCGCGCCCGGCGCCGCCTCGCGTGGCACCGTGGCCTACACCCTCGCGCTCGCCCCGGACGTGGAGTCGCCGGAGTCCGCTCCTCGCGGCCACGGCTGGGCCACCGCCACCCTCGCCACCTCCGGCCTCCTCACCCTCAAGGGCACCCTGGCCGATGGCCGCCCCTTGACCGGCAGCCTCCGCGCCACGTCCGCCGGCTACCTGCCCTACCTGCGTCCCTACGGCCCCCTGTCCCTCGGCTACCTCGCCGGCCGTCTCGCCGTCGTCGAACGCCAGTTCGGCGGTCACCACATCACCCCCGAGACCGGCCGGCTGATCTGGAGCAAACCCTCCAAAGTCGCCGCGTCCGACCGCATCCCCGGCTTTGGCCCCCTCTCGCTGGGCGTGACCATGGAGCCCTGGACCCGCGTCGTCACCGCCGATGATTTTCTCCTCGGCACCGGCCTGTCCGTGGCGGAACCCCTCACCGTCACGCTATCCGGCGGCATCCCCGCGAGCGAAACCCCACGCGCCCTGCCCTCCCTGCTCAACTACACCGTCACCAACGGTCGCTTCAGCACCAGCGTGTTCCGGCCCGTGCTCGACACCTTGTCCGCGAGCAAAAACACCGCCGCCTGGGCCAAGGTCTGGACCCTCACGGTCAACCTCACCAACGGCACCTTCACCGGCAGCTTCACCCTGACCGACACCGTGCCTCCCGCCACCCGCGCGGTCTCACGCAAGGTGCCCTTCAGCGGCGTCATCCTAGGCAACCAGCAGGACCGCCCCTTCGTTGGCCACTACATCGTGCCCAACCTCGACAAGGCCCAGGACAGCCAGACCGGCGCCATCACCCTCGGCTACGACGCCTTCTGATTCCGCTTTAAGTTAGGACCGCAACTCGTCCACCAAGCGCCCCCCTCCGATCCCGCGCCCGCGATCTTCGCGGCGCGGGATTTTTTGCGCCCCTCCCCGTCACTTAACGGCGTCAATAACACGCCGCTGGTCACCTTTTTCCCTGCCCGCGACGTTGATCATTCACCCACCGGCCGCCCCACCCCTGGCCCGCCCGCCATGCGTTTACCCCTTCTCCGCGCCCTCCCCCGCCTGCGCGCCTTCCGCCGCATCCCGGAGGTCTGCGTGTTGCTCTGGCTGGCCACCGCGACCACCCACGCCGCCTGGCGCTCCACCTTGTATCCTGAAACCGGATACGACCCGTCCTCCTTCAATCTGGAGACGGAGAAAGGCATCCAGGATTTCTCCTACGCCGGCTACCGCGCGGGCCGGGAACGCATACCCGACGTCGCCGGACCGGTCCTGGATGTCACGCGCTCGCCCTATTTCGCCGATGCCACCGGCGCGCAGGATGCCACCGCCGCCATCCAGGCGGCCATCAACGCGGCCGGCGCCAATGCGACCGGCGGCGTGGTCTATCTCCCCGCCGGCACCTACCGTCTCTCCATCCCGATCACTTCGCGGTCCCACGCCCTCCTGATCGACAAATCCCGCGTGGTGCTGCGCGGCGCGGGCGCGGGGAAGACGTTTTTGCTCAACACCACCCAGGTGATGAACACGCCGGAAAATCCCGGCTCCAAGGCCGTCATCCGCGTCCTCGGGCCCTCCGCCGCGGGCATGACCGCGGGCGGCTCGTCGCAGAGCGCGTTTACCGCCGACGTCCTGACCTCCACCCGCGTGGTGCCCGTCGTGTCCACCTCGGGCTTCGCCGCCGGCCAGACCGTCTCCGCGCGCATCGACCTCACCGAGGCCTGGATCGCCGAGACCAAGGAGCCAGGCTGGGTTGGCCAGGGCGCCGCGCTCGGCGGGGTCTTGAGCTTTCGCCGCACCATTGCGGCGGTGGATGCCGTCGCCCGCACCATCACGCTCGACGCGCCCATCCGCCACCCGCTGAAACTGCGCGACAACGCCCGGCTCGTGCGCCTGGGCTCGACCCCGGTCAACGAGGTCGGCCTCGAGGATTTTTCCATCGGCAACCTGCAACACCCCGGCACTACCTGGGGGGAGAACGCCTACACCGACCCCGCCACCGCCGCCTACGCGGTCCACGACTCGAAACTCATCGAGCTGTCCCGCGTCCGCGACTGCTGGGTGCGGCGGGTCGAGACCTACCGGCCCGCGCAAAACACCAGCACAGCCCACCTCCTCAGCAACGGCATCCGCGTCAACTCGTCCACCCACGTCACCATCGCCGACTGCGTTTTCCAACGCCCCCAATACGGCGGCGGCGGCGGCAACGGCTACATGTTCACCCTCTACGGCAGCCAGGAGTGCCTGATCCGCGACTCGGAGGCGCGCTTCAGTCGCCACGGCTACTCCATCGCCGACCTCGCCGCCTCGGGCAACGTCATCACCGCCAGCGTCGATGGCGACACGGGCTTGGCCACCGGCGCGACGGGGTCCTACTCGACCAGCGGCATGGGCTCGGACCACCACAAGCACCTGAGCATGGCCAATCTCTTCGATACCTGCACCGCCGACGCGAGTTGGTTTGATGCGAGGTATCGCGCCTCCGGCGGCACGCCCATCCACGGCATCACCGCGACCAATTCCGTCCTATGGAACACGCTTGGCACCGGTCGCCTGAGCTCGCGCATGGGCAACACCACGACCTACAACTACGCCGTGCGCTCCGACCAGGCCGGCTGGGGCTACATCATCGGCACGCGGGGCGCGCGTAGTGCCGCCGTCACTACACAAAACGCCTCCGCGACCAACGGTCAGGGCGGCCCGGTCGATCACGTCGAGGGCGTGGGCCAGGGCGACACCCTGGAGCCGTTTTCCCTCTACGCCGACCAGCTCCTGCGGCGCATCGGCCCCTCGCTCGTCCTGCCCGCCGAGGTGGCGCTGCCCTACCCGGCGGACACCGTGACCGTCACGCCCTCGGGGGTTTTCATCGGAACCGAGCCGGCGACCTCGTCCCAGCTTACGACCATCTGGTCCGCCGCCCCGGGCGTGACGCTCACCCCGCTCGCGGGCGGCGCCGTGCGTATCCGCGTGCCGGGCGCGGGCCGCTGGATCCTCACCGCCACCTCCACCTTCGGCACCGCCGAGAATACGCAGTCGTTGGTGATCGTCGCCGAATCACCCGCCCGCGCAAAAACCTACGCTCTCGTCGCCACGGCCGACACCCACGTGCGCGACGGCAACCTCGCGACGACCAACTACGGCGCCGCCACCTCCTTCGAACTGAAAAACGACAACGCGGGCTCGACCTTCAACCGCCGCGTCCTGCTCCGCTTCGACCAATCCTCCCTCGCCGGGGCCTTGCCGCTCGCCGCCCGCCTCGTCCTCTCCGCGACCTCCACGCTGTCCACCTACACCGGCTGGACCCTGGCCGTGCACTCGCTGTCCGGCTCCGCCTGGACCGAGAATGCCGTGAACTGGAACACCGCCCCGACCTTCGGCCCGGCCGCCCACACCTTCGGCCTCTCCGCGAGCCGCACCGACGTGGTGGACGTCAGCGAACTCTACCTCTCCCTCGGCGGCACCTCGCCCGCGACCGTCAACCTCGGCCTCACCATGCAGGTCAAGCCGGTCAACGTCGTCGCCCTCTACGCCTCGCGCGAAAACCCCAACCCCGCCCTGCGCCCCAGGCTGGAAATCGACGCGATCCCGGCCGAGGCACGCTTCGAAAACTGGATCGCCGCCCACGGTTCGGTGCCCGTCGCCGCGCGCGGCGCGACCGACGATCCCGACGGCGACGGACTGGCCAACCTGCTCGAAATGGCGCTGGGCGGAGACCCCTCCCGGGGCGACAGCCTCCAACCGATGGTCTTCTCCCCCGAGGAGGGCGTGGTGCGCCTCACCCTCCCCGCGAGCCAGCCCCTGGGTTTTCGTGCGAGTCTGGAGAGCTCCACCGATTTGATCACATGGTCGGCGGTGCCGATCGAGGCCGCGATGATCACTTCGCCGCCCGATGGTTCGCGCGTGGTCTCCATCCCCACGGGACCGCGCCGTGAAAAACAGTTTTGGCGGCTCAAAATCTCCCCCGAACCCACGCCGTGATACACCTCCGCCCCGGCCGCCCTGATCTCCGTCCGCCATGAAGAACTCCAGCAGCGCCCCCAAGCCCAAGAAAAAGGCCGCCCCAAAAAACCTCGCGACGGCGCAGGTCGCAGCCCCCACCATGCAGGACGTCGCCGACGCGGTAGGACTGTCACGCGCGGCCGTGTCGATGGGCCTGGGTGGCGATCTATCCATACCCGAGGAGACCAGACGCCGCATCCGCGAGACCGCCGAACGAATGGGCTATCGGCGCAATCCCCTTATCTCCTCGCTGATGAGCCTGCATCGCAGGCGGAGACCGGCGAACCGCATGCGCACCTGCATCGCCTTCCTCTCCGATCGTCCGCCCGAGCGTGCCTGGCAGTTGAATCCGCACTACCGGGAAATGTTCGACGGGGCGGCCCACCCGCGTGCGGAGCGTTCTCGACGCGCGAGGTATACACGGCGTCATCGTCGCGCCGCTGGTCGACGAGGCGGTGGGCATCGATTTCGACTTCACAAACCTGGTCGCCGTCGGCCTCGGCATGAGCCTCTCGCGCCCCCTCATCGAGCGGGTGTCGAGCGATCACTTTCAATCCTGCGCGCTGGCGGTCCGCCAATGCGCCGGGCTTGGCTACCGCCGGATCGGGTTTGTCCTGAGCGAGAGCATTTCGGTGCGCCTGGAGCACCGTTGGTTGGGCGGCTATGCCTCTCAAATCCTCCGGACCTGGGGTGTGGCCAAACTCCCGCCCCTCTTGTTGCCCGTCCAGTCGGATCACGCCTTGCTGAACGCCTGGCTCCGCAAACACCGGCCCGACGTCGTCATCATGGGCGATTCGGATGATAAACTGATCGCGCTTCTGCCGCCCGAGGTCGGCCTCGTGCAGCTCAACGTGGCCAGCGCCGACGGACCCGACACGGGCATCTTTCAGAACTCCCGCCTGATCGGGCGCAACATCGTCGAACGGGTGATCAGCCGGCTTTACACGAACGATTTTTCCCGTCCGGACGAAGCCATCGTTCATCTCGTCGCCGGCCGGTGGGCCCCCGGCAAGACCGCACCCGGCCCGGGCCGCATGCACGCGGTGCCATGATGCCCGCCCTTTCTTGCCGCCCCCCGAAAGATCCGCGATCACTCAACGGCGTTAGCTGCGGACGGTTTGTGTGCGCCCCCCTCGTTCGTGCCTGTTGATGCGTTACCCGTCGCGAGCGCGACCATTTACCCCGTTTTCCCCATGAACATAGCCCACCCAGCCCCCTCACGGACCAGTTTCCGCCTCTTTGCCTCGCTGATCGCCCTGGTGTCGGCCGTCCCTGCATACGCCGCCTCCGCCGAGACGCGCACCCCGGTCAATTACGAGGATTTCGGCGCCAAGGGCGACGGCGTCACCGACGATCTGGAGGCCATCGTGACCGCCCACGCCCACGCCAACAAACACGGCATGCCGGTGCGCACCCGCCCGGATGCCACCTACCACCTCGGCACCCGCGCGCTCACCGTCGTCATCCAGACCGATACCGACTGGAACACCTCCCGCTTCATCATCGACGACAGCAAAGGCGTGGAGAACAACAAGCGCCCGCTCTTCGAAGTCACCTCGCGTCTCGCCCCGGTGGAGCTGACCATCGAGCGGCTCAAGCGCGGCCAGGAGAAGCTGGATATCCGCCCCGAACACGACCTGCTCGTCATGGTCGAAAACTCCGGCAAGCGCCTCTTCATCCGCCGCGGCCTCAACCAAAATTCCGGCTCCGTGCAGCGCGAGGCCTTCATCCTCCGCCGCGACGGCACCATCGAGGGCGCCATCGAGTGGGACTACGACACCGTCACCAAGGTCGAGGCCCAGCCCATCGACGCGGAACGCCTCGTCGTGTGCGGCGGCTTTTTCCACCAGATCGCCAACCAGATGGTCCAGCCCCAGGGCTACAACTACTGGAGCCGCGACATCCTCATCAAACGCTCCAACACCGAGGTGGACGGCGTCACGCTCGAGATCAGCGGCGAGGGCGAGTTCGGTCATCCCTACGCCGGCTTCCTGCGCGCCAACAACGCGGCCAACGTCACCTTCCGCAACTGCCGCATTCCCGGCCGCAAGGTCTACCAGACCATCGGCTCCGCCGGCAAACCGGTCAGCATGGGCACCTACGGCTACAACGCCAACTACGTGGTCAACTTCAGCATGATCAACTGCCGCATGGAGAACATCCACGACACCACCCGCTGGGGCGTCGCCGCGAGCAACTTCATGAAGAACGTCCTGGTCGAGGACTGCGTGCTCTCCCGCATGGACGTGCACCAGGGCGTCTCCGGCCACTACACCATCCGCCGCACCGTGCTCGGCCACGCCGGGCTCAACGCCGTCGGCAAGGGCCTCCTCCTCGTCGAGGACTCCGAGATCCACTCCACCCGCTTCATCGCCTTCCGCGGCGACTACGGCTCGCCCTGGGACGGCGAGGTCGTGATCCGCAACTCCCGCTGGATCCCGCCCAGCCGCCCCGGCACCACCCCCTCGGTCTTCAACGCCCAGAACGACGGCACGCACGACTTCGGCTACCCCTGCATGATGCCGCGCTCCATCACCATCGACGGTCTCGAGATCGACGACGGCTGGACGCGCGAAAACAAAAAGCCCGGCGTCACCTTCTTCGACGACGTGATCGGCAAGGGCCCCGACCCCCGCCCATTCCCGTATCCACTCACCGAATACATCTCGGTGCGCAACCTGAAGACCGCCAGCGGCGTGTTCCCCGCCGTCAGCCCCAACGAGACCCTGCGGCGCGCCATCCGCGTGGAACGCCGCTGAGCCGCCCGCGACACCACCCCGCCGGAAAGACGCCTTCGCCCAAAGCTTCGCCATGCCCCATCCCCTGCACCGCCCCGCGAACCTCCTGTTGTCTCTCCTGCTCGGCTCCGGCTGCTGCGCCCCGCTCGTCGCGGGCCAGTCCGGCGCCGCTCCGGGGACCGAACTCTGGGAACCGGCTCCCGCGCCCAACCGCGGCGCCGACTGGAACCGCGTCGAGTCCCACGGACGCCCTTTTGACGCCGATTGGGAGGAGTGGTCCTACCCGATCGGCAACGGCCACCTGGGCGTAAACGTCTTCGGCCGCACCGACACCGAGCGGCTCCAGATCACGGAAAAAACCCTGGCCAACGCCGGCCCCTGGAATCGCGGCAGCCTGACCGGGTTCGCGGAGCTCTACCTCGATTTCAACCACGCCGACACCCGCGACTACCGGCGCTCGCTCAACCTCGACGACGGCGTCGCCCACGTGGCTTATCGCTCGGGCGGCGTGACCTACCGCCGGGAGCATTTCGTTTCCTACCCCGACAACGTGCTGGTCGTGCGCCTCACCGCCGACCGCCCCGGGGCCCTCTCGCTCGGCGTCCGCCCCGAGATCCCCTACCTCGGTTATCAAAGCGACAACACCAACGCCGCCGGCACCCCGCTCACCCAGGTGGACGCGCGCACCGGCTCGATCACCGCCGAGGGCGACACCCTTGTGCTGGCCGGCGTGATCCCGTATTTTAAAATCAATTATGAAGCCCGCTGCCGCGTGCTGCACACCGGCGGCTCCTTGGTCGCGGATTCCGCGCGCGGCGTGATCGAGGTCAAAAACGCCGACTCGGTCGTTCTCCTCTTCGCCGCCGGGACCAACTACGAGCTGCGGCCGGATTTGTTTCTACAGCCGCCGGAGAACAAAAACGACCCCGCCAAATTCCCCTCGGCGGAAATCGCCGCCCGGCTCGACGCCGCCCAGGCCCTCGGGTTTGACGCGCTCAAGGCCCGCCATCTCGCCGATCACCGAAACCTCTTCGCCCGCGTGTCGCTCGACCTTGGTGCGTCCCGGTCCGACGACCCGACCTCGGTGCTGCTGGAGAAATACCGGGCCGGCGACCGCAACACCCGGCTCGAGGAGCTGATGTTCCACTACGGCCGCTACCTCCTCATCGCCAGTTCGCGCGAGCAGACCCTGCCCGCCCATCTCCAGGGCGCGTGGAGCCACTATTTCATCACCCCGTGGTCCGGCGGCTACTGGCACAACATCAATGTGCAGATGAACTACTGGGGCGCGATGAGCGCCAACCTCGCCGAGACCTTCGAGGCCTACATCCGCTATTTCAAAGCCTACCTCCCGAGCGCCCGTCAGCACGCGGCCGATTACGTGCGGAAGCACAATCCCGACCGCTACGTCGAGGGCGAGGATCACGGCTGGGTGGTGGGCACCGGGGCCAACGCCTACTACATCCCGCCCCCCGGCTCGCACTCCGGCCCGGGCACCGGCGGCTTCACCTCGAAGCTGCTCATGGAGTATTACCTTCACACCCGTGATCGGGACTTTTTGCGCGAGGTCGCCTATCCGGCCATGCGCTCGCTCAGCGTTTTCTACTCCAAGGCCCTCCGGCCCCACGGCGAGTTCCTGCTCATCGAGCCTTCCGCGTCGCCCGAACAGCGGCACAACGGCGAATACTACCACACCGTCGGCTCCACCTTCGACCAGGCCTTCGTCTGGGAAAATTTTAACGACACCCTACTCCTCGCCGCCGAACTCGGCATCAAGGACGATCCGTTCCTCGACACGATCCGCGAGCAACTGTCTCGTCTCGATCCCATCCTCATCGGCGCGTCCGGCCAGATTAAGGAATACCGCGAGGAGCAGAATTACAGCGAGATAGGCGACCCCTTCCACCGCCACATCTCGCATCTGTGCGCGCTCTATCCCGGCACGCTGATCAACTCCTCCCGCCCCGAGTGGATGGCCGCCGCCCGGCGCACCCTGGACCTCCGCACCTACCACACCAACGCGGCCCGCAACCGCATCACCACCGGCTGGGCGCTGGTCCACCGCATGCTCTCCCGCGCCCGACTGGGCGACGGCGACGTGGCCCACGAAATCTTCCGCGAGTTCCTTCGCCAACGCACCGCGCCGAACCTCTGGACCATGCACCCGCCCTTCCAGATCGACGGCAACCTCGGCTCGATGGCCGCCGTCGCCGAGATGCTGCTGCAAAGCCACGAAGGCCACGTGCGCGTCCTGCCCGCCCTGCCCGCCGCGTGGCGGACCGGCTCCTTCACCGGTCTCGTGGCGCGGGGCAATTTCGTGGTGGATGCGACCTGGGCCGACGCCGTGGTCCGTCGCCTGCGCATCGTCTCGCGAGCCGGCGGCGAGTGCCGCCTCGCCTTCCCCGGCGATGGACGCGCGCGGGTTCTCGACGCGACTGGCGCCACCGTCGCGACCACGCGCGATGAGCGCGGCCGGCTGCTGTTTCCCACCACCGCCGGCGGCGTTTACGTGATCGACGTCGCGGACTAGCGCCGCGCGGCCGGCCGATACACCTTCATGCCTCCGAGTTTTTTGGGGGCCGTCGCGAACGAGACGCGAAAAGGTTTCGATACGGGCGACTTTCAACTTAACGACGTAAGTTTCGTGGGGTTTGTCGCGGATGTTTCCATGGCCATCGTGCATTTCCGAAAAGAGCCCCGACCCCACCCGCAAGCACCCTCGATTCACGGCTTCGATCAACCAAATCGATTACCTCACAAATCTGGATCACCATGCGTCACCCCACCCCACACACCACCCGCGGCTTTACCCTCATCGAGCTGCTCACGGTCATCGCCATCATCGGCATCCTGGCCGCCATCATCATCCCGACCGTGGGCGCCGTGCGCGATTCAGCCCGGGTTGCCCGCTGCGCCAGCAACATGCGCCAGACCACCATGGCCTTCCTCATGTTGGTGAACGAAAACAAAGGCGTCTACGTGGGACGCTCCGGCGGCACTCCCACGCCCAGCAGTCCCACCATGTGGACCGCTGATCTGCCTTCGCGGGGCTACGTCGGCGCCAAAACCCAGAACACCGCCAACACCGAGGCCATCGAGGTGTTTTACTGCCCCACCTTGCCCGATACCGAAGGCAAAAACAGCCACTACTGGCGCACGTTTGGGCTAAACATGCTTACCCCCAGTTCCAATCCGCGCATCCAAGGCGCGGGCACCAACGCCAACAACATCTATCGGGCGAACTACAATCTGGTGCAGACCCCGTCTCGCTTTCCTCTGTTTGCGGACAGCTTTTCCAGCCAGGACGGCGGCGTTCAGATTTTCCGCATACACTCCGCGGCCTCCACCGGCAGCGTCCATCTGCGCCACAAGGATCGCGCGAACATGTCCTTCCTCGACGGCAGCGTGCGGCTCATGGATGAGCGCGCCCTCGCCGAGGTCGGCATCACCAACGCGTTTGTCGGAAAAGATCGGGGCACGGCTCAGCTGCGCGCTCTGCCCGCACCCTGATTCCGGATTAGCCATTCGCTCGGCGGAAAAACTTCCGGCCAAGTTTGGCGTGGCCCGCGACAGGCCGCGCCAGCATTTCGCCCGACTTCAGCCCTTCGCGGTGATGCGCACCTGCCAGGGCTCGAAGGAGACCTCGCCCGAAAGAGCATCCTCGTTCCACAGGTCCCTCATCGGCGCGGGCAGCGTGAGGCTCTGCCGCTCGGCGGTGGTGTTGATGAGGAACAAAAGCGCGCGCCCGTCCTCAGCAACGCGCTGCGCCACCTCGATGCCGGCGGGCGGCACATACCCGAGTGGCGACCGCACGCCGATGCGCGCCAACTGATCGGCGATCCAGTCGCGGTAGAAAACCTCGTCGGCGAAGGTCGCTATCCACACCGCACGGCCTGCGCCTGCACACCGCTCGGTCACCGCCGGATAACCGTCCCACCAGCCCCCGCGGAAACGGGCCGCGACCGTCGCCTCGCCCGGCTTCACGAGATCAACGAAGAGCTCGCCGTGGCTTTCGCCGCCAGCCCAGGAAAACGGCGCGCGCTCGCCGGGACCGGCCGTGGTGAAGTCGCGCACGTCGATCCCGAAGAGTTTCTCCAACTTCGGGTGCAGGCGGCGGGGATAAATCTCGGTGTCGGCGTTCTTCATCCCGCAAAGCGGGTGAAACACCAGCGTGCCGCCCAGCTGCACGTAATCGACCAGACGGTCCACCAGCGCCTCGTCGAGACAGCTCAGGAAAGGCGCGACGATCAGCTTGTAGCTGGCGAAGGGACCGTCGCGGCCGATCGCGTCGCAATTCACGCCGAGCAGGCGGATCGCGTTGTAGATCTTTTTCGCGTGGTCGTTGTGCAGCGCGGCGGGGCCGGTCCACTCCTCGCCGGTCTGCATGGCCCAGCGGCTGGGGAAATCATAGATCACCGCGACGTCGCTGCGCACCTCGGTGCCGGCGAGGGCGGGTGCGATGCGCGCGAGTTTCTGGCCGATGCGCTGGACCTCGGGGTAGTTGCGATTCGGCAGGCCGTCGTAGCCGGTGGGCGTGCCGTGCGATTGCTCGGGGCCGAAACGCACCGCCGTCCACTGGAAGTAGAAAATCGCATCCGCCCCGTTCGCGATGGTGTGCAGGGTCAGCCGCTCGATCTCGCCGGGCGCGGGCGCGTTATTTGGGCGACCCGGCACGGCGTGCGGTCCATTGCGCAGCTCGTGGATGTGGATGTTTTTCCCCAGCACACCGCGATTGACCGCGATGCCGAGGGAGTTGGCCCGCGCGGTCGGCCCGTAGGCCGGGTAGTAGTTCATGCCCACTACATCGAGGTGCTTGCGCAGATGGTGGTAGTTGGTGCGCGGATTATGCAGGCACTGCAGGTTGGTCGTGATCGGGCGCACGGGATCATGCCGGCGCACCGCCTCGGCGTGCAGGCCCACGATCTCGACCGTGCAGTCGCTGCGGAAATGCCGCCACGCCTGAAGCAGGCCGGTGTTGTGGTAGGTCTTGGTCAGGCGCGGGGTGTGGATCTGCTCGAAGTCGTCGAACTCCATCGTCCAAAACACCGTCCCCCACGCCGCGTTGAGCGCCTCGATGGTGCCGTAACGATTGCGCAGCCAGTCGCGCCATTTCGCCGCGCACACCGGGCAATGGCAGTCGGGCTCGTCGCCGTATTCGTTGTCCAGGTGCCAGCCGATCACCGCAGGGTGCTTCGCGTAGCGCTCGGCCATGCGGCTCGCGAGTTCGAGGCCCTTGCGACGAAAGAGCGGGTGATTGATGCAAAAGGTGTAGCGGCTGCCAAACCCGAGCGCGACGCCGCTCTCGTTCACGATGGCCATGCTCTTGTCCTGGTTGAAGAGCCAGGCGGGAGGGCAGCGCAGCGGCGGTATCAATAAAACCGATACGCCCTTGCGGTGCGCGAGGTCCAGGTAGCGGTCGAGCCAGCCAAAGTCGTATTCCCCGTCGCGCGGCTCCAGGCGGCTCCAGGCAAAATCGCCCAAGCGGAGGGCGTTGACGTGCGCCGCGACCATGGTGTCCAGGTCGGCGGACCAGTCGGCTTCGTCGCGGTGGGGCGGATAGTAGGAGGCTCCGAATAACATGGGGGGAAATTGTGGGGACGAACCGGGGCCGGTCGGACTGTCGCGCCTTCAGGGCGCGGGAGGCCAGACTGCGGGGGGCTTGTGCGGATTGCCAAGTGCCGGCTCGACCCGCCCGCCGGCAATGGGCCAGGCATTGACCCCGTTAAGTGTCCGATTCCCAAAAATCCGTCGGCCCACTCATGGGAGGGCGAGGACTAGGTCTTCAAAATAGGCCGGTGCTCCGTGAGCGGGAAACCAAGCTCGGCCAAGGCACCCGAGGTGGAGGCGGGCCAGCGGCCCGTGCCACCGAGGGTGACGCCGGCCCAGCTTGGCTTCCCGCTTACCCGCAGGGCGGCAGCAGAGCATGGGTTTATTTTGAAGACAGCGCCTGAGCCAAACTCAACGGCGTTAACACCGCCTCAATTGTTTGCGCGCGGCCTCAAGCCAAAGACAGGACGAGTTACCCGAGCCCCCTTTTCAGACCAGACCCGCCAAGCCCCCCCCCTTTTTTCCGCATGCACACCGATACCCTGGTCCTGGACACACCGGCCACCGCGCCTGCGGGAGTCAGTCAGGTCTGCGCATGTTTTCAGATCCCCCCGGACACCTTTGAACTGATCTACGGCGCGGAGTGCGCCCAGGCCCTCGCAGCCTTGTGCGATTATCGCGAGGCGGCGGCCGGGCTGGACTGGTCCGCACCGCACGCGTTGCCGGAATGGGTCGCCGATATCGAGGTGCTGTTCACCGGCTGGCATTCGCGCCGGCTGGACGCGGAGCTGCTAGCCCGCCTTCCGAAACTCCGCGCGGTTTTCCACGGCGGCGGCACCATCCGCCCGCTCGTCTCCGATCTGTTTTGGGAACGCGGCATCCGCATCAGCACCGCAGCCTCGGCCAATGCGGTCCCCGTCGCCGAATTCGCCGCCGCGATGATCCTGCTCGCGCTGAAACGCACCTGGTCGCTCGGCCGCGATTACACCGCGTCGCGCAAGTTCGCCGCCACCCATCCCGAGGTAGCAGGCGCCTGCGGCTCGGTGGTGGGCCTCGTGTCGCTCGGCCACATCGGGCGCCTCGTGCGCGAACGGCTGCGTGCCCACGAGGTCACCGTCCTGGCCTACGATCCGCATCTCCCAGCACAGGCCTTCGAGCGGCTCGATGTGGAGTCGGTCTCGCTGCCCGAGCTGATGCGGCGTAGCGACGTCGTCTCGCTCCACACTCCACTCAACGACCAGACACGGGGCCTGATCAACCACGATCTGCTCTCGCGCATGAAGCGAGGAGCCAGCCTGCTGAACACCGCGCGCGGCGGCGTGGTCGATGAGCGCGCGCTGGTGGATTTCCTGCGCTCGCGCACAGACGTGCAGGCGCTGCTCGACGTCACCGATCCCATGCCGTCGCAGCCAGACTCGCCGCTCTTTGAGCTGCCCAACGTCTTCCTCACCCCGCACATCGCCGGCTCCCTCGGGCCGGAGTGCCGGCGCATGGGGCGGCTGATGGTTTCGGAGTTCGAGCGCTACCTGCGCGGCCAGCCTCTGCAGCATCTGGTGACGCGCGAGCAGGCCGAACTGCAGACCTGATCGGGCGGAACTTGGCGGACCGTTCGACCGGATCGCGGCGGCTCTTGCGATGCGGAACGAAGGCCTTTGTGTTGAACGGCCAAACCCCGCCGATGAAGACCGCCGCGAAAAAAACCAAGGCCACCCAGGCTGAGGTCAAGTGCCCCACCATGCAGGACGTGGCCGACGCCTGCGGCTACTCGCGAGCGACCGTGTCGTTGGCCCTGCGCGGCGCGCGACTGATCCCCGACTCCACCCGGCGCAAGGTCGAGGAAGTCGCGAACCGTCTGGGCTACCGCACCAACCCGATGGTGGCCTCGCTCATGAGCCTGCACCGCCGGCGCCGCTCGGTCGCCGGCTTGCGCACGACCATCGCCTACCTGAACCCCATCCCGCCCGGCCATACCGGACGCAGCTACGGCCCCTACCGGCGCATGTTTGAGGGCGCGCGCGAGCGCGCCCAAGAGGTGGACTGCCAGTTGGAGGAGTTTCACCTGGTCGCGCCCGGCATGACGCCAAACCGCATGCGAAACATCCTCCGCGCGCGAGGCATCCATGGCATCATCGTCGGGCCGCTCCCGGGCGCGACGGTGACGCTCGATTTTGATTTTTCCGATTTTGTCGCCGTGGGCCTTGGCATGAGCCTGGTGAGTCCGCTCATCGAGCGCGTGGCCAACGACCACTTCCAGTCCGCCGCCCTCGCCGTCCGCAAATGCGTGGAGCTGGGCTACCGGCGCATCGGCTTCGCCATCGGGCGCGACACCTCCGGCCGCCTGGAACACCGCTGGCTGGGCGGCTTTCGCTCCGAGATGGACCAGCATCCCGAACTGGCGGTCATCCCCCCGCTGCTGCCGGACTTCTCCGAAGAGGTGCCGGCCGCGCTCCCCGCCTGGTTGAAAAAACACCGGCCGGACGTGGTCGTGCTGGGGAACGTGGAAGCCGCCGCCCAGGCCGCCTTGCCCGCCGACGTCGGCATGGTGCTGGTCGGCGTGGATTCCGAGCAGGGCCCTCAGACCGGCATTTTCCAAAACTTTACCCTCCTCGGACGCAGCGTCGCCGAACGCGTCTTCACCCTGCTTCACAACAACAGCTTCGGAGCGCTGCAACAACCCGTGGTCCACCTCGTGGGCGGCGTCTGGGTGCCGGGCACCACCGCGCCCGGACCGGGGAAAAAACGCCTGGCCTAGGTGCGCGCGGCAGATGCCGCAGGCACGGCGCACCGCAAAGCGATTCAACGGCGTTAACGTCGGCGATTTTGTCGCTGCGCAAGCGGGCGCCATGGTGACGAAGCCCCCAAATGAAAGTCACCTCGTCCCGTCGCTCGCTCAGCATCCTTCTCGGCTCCGCCCTTGCAGCGTCTGGAGCCGCCGAGCTGAGCGCGCAAAACATTACCTGGCGCAACACCGCCGGCCAGACCACGTGGAGCGACGGCAATAGCTGGACCGGCGGCACCGCGCCCGCCGACAGCCTCACGACAAACACCGCCATCTTCACCGCCGTGAGCAACGCCCAGCCCGTGCTCACCGCAAACCGCTCCGTGAACGGCATCGACTTCCAGCTCACCACCGGCGGCGCCACCTTCTCCTCCAGCCCGGGCGCGACGCTGACCGTCGGCGCCAACGGCATCGACGCCACCACCCAGCTCTCCGGCACCAGCACCGTGTCGGTCGAGAACATCACGGTCGGCGCCGCCTCCACGTGGACCTTGTTCTCCAACACCAACACCGCTTCGACGAGCACGTTCACCATCAGCTCCAACCTCAACCTGAACGGGCAGAACCTCATCATCAGCCCGAATCGGAGTTCGAGCACGGGCAACCTCGGCATCGTCAATCTCACAGGCGTCATCAGCGGCTCCCCGGGCGCGAGCGGCCTGCAGCTTTACGCGGGCGGCATCGGCCGGAATCGCATCTTCCTCACCAACGCCAACAGCTATACCGGCCTCACCCAGATTCGCACCGCCGAGGTCTACGCCAACACGCTCGCCAACGCCGGCACCAACAGCTCCCTAGGCGCCGGCGGCGACATCGTCGTGGGCAACAACGCCAGCGGCGCCTCCCTCGTTTTCCAGGACTTGGCGGCCGACAGCACGACCAACCGGCGCATCCAATTTCGCGGCACGGCCACGTCCGTCTACACGCTCACGAACAATTCCACCCTCGGCCGCGTCGCCTTCACCAACGCGGATGACATCGGCACGCCAACCGGCGTCACCACCAATGTCCTGGGCCTGCGCTTCAACGGCACCAACACCGGCCTCAACACCTTCGGCCAGCCCATCGTCGACCGCGCCAACTCGGGCATCACCAGCGTGACCAAGGAGCAGTCCGGCACCTGGGTGCTCGGCGGCAACAACAGCTACACCGGCGCCACCACGGTCTCGGCGGGTTCGCTCTTCATCAACGGCGACCAGACCTCCGCCACCGGCGCGGTCAACGTCAACGGCACCTCCACCCTCGGCGGCTCCGGCACGATCGGCGGCGCCGTCACGCTCAACGCCACCAGCCGCCTCGCTCCGGGAGCCAACGGCATCGGCCAGCTCACGCTGAAGAACGGACTCAACGTCAACGTCGACAGCGGCGGCAGCCTGCGCTTCGAGGTCGGCGGCTCCGGCGGCGTCAAAGGCGTCGACTTCGATTCCCTCGTCGTCTCGGCCGGCGCGGTTTCCCTCGGCTCCAACGCGGCCCTCATCATCACCGCGGCCAACGGTTTCGATTTCGCGCAAGTCGGCGCCTACGACCTCTACGACTTCGCCTCGGCCGCCACCGGCAACTTCGCCTCCGTCAACGTGGGCGGCACCGACTTCGTCAACGACTCCGGCATCTGGACCGGCAGCATCGGCGCCTACGACTACACCTTCGTCACCAGCACCGGCGTGCTGTCCGCAGTCTCCGCCATCCCCGAACCGTCCAGCTTCGCGCTCCTCGCGGGCTTCGCCGCCCTGGGCGGTGTCACCCTGCGCCGCCGTCGGCGCTGAGTCGTCTCTTTCTTAAAACCAAACCGCGGCCTCACGTCGCCCATCCCAAAAACCATGAAGCCCACCACCCTCCCCATCCCCGGTGCCCGCCGCCACGCCGGTTTCACCCTTATCGAGCTCCTCACGGTCATCGCCATCATCGGCATTCTGGCCGCGATCATCATCCCGACCGTCGGCAAGGTCCGCCAGTCGGCCCAGAAGGCCCAGTGCGCCAGCAACCAGCGCCAGCTCGCCATGGGCGTGCTGCTTTTCGCCGACGACAACAAGGGCGTGCTGCCTTTCACCAACTACGCCGGTTCCGGCACTCTCACCACGGTCGATCAGCGTTGGTTCGCCCAGATCCGCAACTACGTCGGCAAGGCCGGGAGCGACCCCACCAACGTCGTCACCGGCGGCGTGAACGCCATGTTCCAATGCCCGCTGGATCGCGCAAAAGTCGAGGCCAGCATCACCAGTCCCAACACCGGTTTCGGCGCGGTCTCCTTCCTCCACCTCCTGCCCGTGCCGCTGAGCGTCCGCGAAAACGGCACGCCGGTGATCTCGCTCAGCAAACTGCCCGAGGCGAGCCGTCATCCGCTGTTCATCGACGCTCGAGATGTGGGCAGCTCCGATTACCGCACGAACGCAAAGTTCGCGGCCCGACTCACGACGGTCAGCGGTCAGACCCTCGGTCTCATCCATGCCGACGGCGCCAACGTCGCCTTCTACGACGGCTCGGTGAAATACGTCCGCAACCCGACCTGGACCACCCTGCGCGGCTTCACCGACTGATCACTCGCGTGCGACGACCGCACGCCGCCTCGCACCCCGGTTGCCTCGAACGCATCCGGGGCTTTTCGTTTCCGCACCTCATGACCGACCGCTGCTACCCCATCCCCATGTTCGCCCGTCCCTGCCTTCTCCTTTTTGCCCTCGCCGCCTTCGCCTCCGGCCAAGCCGCCCACGCGGCGGAGCCCGCCCCCGTATCCACTTTCTGGACACGTTACGCGGCGGCCGCGGACCGCGATTCCGTGCTGCCGGATTTTTCCCGCGCCGGCTACCATGCCGGCGAGATCGGCATCCCGGACGCGTTTCCCCGCCTCGCCACCTTTGACGTCACGGCCTACGGCGCCGTGCCCGACGACACCGCCTGCGACCAGGCGGCGATCGAGCGCGCCGTCCGCGCGGCCGAGGCGGCGGGCGGCGGCGTGGTGTTTTTCCCCCGCGGCGAGTTCCTTGTGAACAGCGATCCGGAAAACACCCGCGGCATCGTGATCTCGCGCTCTAACATCGTGCTGAAGGGCAGCGGCTCCGGCCCCGGCGGCACGGTGATTTTCATGGTGAACCACATGCGCAAGGCCAACCCGCAGGTGCTCTGGGGCAACGAATACATGTTCACCTTCAAGGCGCCGGGATTCACCCTCCACGGCTCCAATCTCCCGCGCCGCAAATACGAGACGATGAGCACGCTGGCCGCCCCCGCCGCGCGGGGCTCGTCCACCCTCGAGCTCGCCGACGTGCGCGGCTTCGCCGCCGGCGACCGCATCCTGGCCTGGTCGGAGAGCGCGCGCCCCGCCTGGGTCGCCGAACAACTTCAGGGCCGCGAGCCCGGCGAAAGCTGGGAACGCATCCGCACGCGCGGCGTCGCGATTCAGGAAATGAGCCGCGTGGTCGAGGTGTTGCCCGCCGCCGCATCCGCCGGCGAGGGACCGCAGCCCGGCAAACTCGTGCTCGCGATCCCGCTCTCCACCGTCATGCACCGCGAGGACGGCTGGCTGGTCAGCCCACTGCCCTACATCGAAGAGTGCGGCTTCGAGGACATCCACTTTCGCGGCAACTTTCAGGAGGAGTTCGTCCACCACAAAAACTACATCCACAACACGGGCTGGCAGGGCGTGAAGATGCTCGGCGCGATCAACTCCTGGGTGCGGCGCTGCGTGTTCACCGACGTCAACGGAGGCGTTATCCTCGAGGGCACGCTGCACTGCTCTATCCTGCTCAATCGCATGGCCGGCAACCGCGGGCACACCTCCTTCAGCGCGACCTTCGGCGGCCATAATCTCATCGGCTGCAACACCGCCGACGAGGATCGCGGCGGGGTGAACGGCGCGCACGGCGCGGGCGCCTCCCACCTCGCCCACCACACCGTGGTCTGGCGCTACCGCTCTGCGGTGCGCGGCCTGGATTTTCACGGCACCTTCCCGCGCAACACCCTCTCCGACTGCTTCACCTCGGATGTCGTCACCCGTCACGGCGGCAACTACAAGGACCTGCCCAATCACATGGGCGGCCTCGTCATCTGGAACTTCCGCCACACCGGCAAGGCGGTCGCAAACTACGATTTCTGGAACCTGCAGCCCCGCCCCGGCTCCAAGTATGTCAACTCGCTCACCGCGCTCGATCCCGTGGTCGTCGGCCTGCATGGCGCGCGCACCACGATCAAGCCGTCCTCCGCTCGCGTGGAAAGCGAGGGCCGCGCGGTCGAGCCCGAGTCGCTCTACGAGGCCCAGCTCCGCCTGCGCCTCGGCCACCTGCCCCCATGGGTGGATGAGGTGAAAGCAGGTTGGGAACGTCTGCTGCGCCAGCCCTGAGCCGGACCGGTTGCCCTACACCGTCCGATTTCGGACGCTAGCGGTCATACGTTGCCGGCACCGGCTTTCCCAATCGTCTGGAAACGGCTTCAGAACGGTGCGCAGCGGCCGATTAAGGCTGTGCATTCAAACCACGTAGGCTTCGCGCACACGCCGCGGTGCCAGGCCGTCGAGGCCGTGCATCCCGCCGTGCCCGATCCCGCATGCACCACTTTATGTTCATCCCCCTCCGCCTTCCAGTCCTCGCGCTTTCGCTCGTCGCCCCCGCCTTCGCCGCGATCGTCCACCTCGACGACCCCGCCTCCGGCAGCTACCTGAATCAACAAGGCTTCACCTACGACACCACGTCGATCACCTGGGCTGCGGGTCTTCCCGTCGGGTCTGGCTTCTTCGTTCAATCCTTCGACGACTTCGGCGACACGTTCATCGACTTCGGCCAATGGAACGACGCGCCCTTCGCATTGACGACCACGCAGCTCACTCCCGGCGCGAGCGTCAAAAACGCGCCGCTCTACCAAGGTCAGCTTCACCTGTCCTCCTTCGGAGCCACCTTCGCCGACCGCTACTACGGCATCCGCTACGACACCGGCGGCGGCTACCAATATGGTTGGTTAAACCTTTCCACCGGCCCCTCGGGCGCGCTGATCCACGGGATCGCGTTCAACACCGTGACCGGGGACGACATCCTCGCCGGCCAGACCGCCATACCCGAGCCCGCCTCCTACGCCGCCGCGCTGTCGCTCTTCGCCTCCGCCGTCGTGATCGGACGGCGCCGACGCACGAGCGCCACATCCCGCTAGAGATACCCTTGGCAGACGCGGGCCGCGACGCCTTGCTGAAGCGCATGAGCGAACGTCCCGCCGCCACGGAGCAGCCCCTGCCCATCCACCACGAAGAAGCACGCCACGTGCTCGCAGTCGGCGGCTCGGTCAAGGGCGCGCACGACATGCTCACCTCCCAGTTCAACGTTCTCCAGACGCGCGCCCAGCTCCTGCTCACCGTCGCCACCCTCGCGCTGACCATCACCGGTTTCTCCGGCCCGCGCATCGCCGAGGCCGGCGCCTTCCAGCGCTACGCCATGGCGGGCGGCCTCGCGCTCGTGCTGTCCTCCATGCTGCTCATCCTCGGCGGATCGCTGCGCATCAAATGGGTAACCCAGTTCCGCCGCCCGACCGACGGCGACGACGTGGCGCTGCTCGCCCAGATCGTCTGCTACCGCGAGCGCAAGACGCGGCTGTTTTTCCTCGAACTCTGCCTGCTCCTCGCCGGCCTCACCGCCTACGTCGCGGCGGTGATCGGCTACTTCCTCTCCGGCGCGCCCTGACCGCGCGCGGCGGGGAGGCGGCGGCTCAGCCCAGCTTGGCTAGCAGCTCAGCCGCTGCCGGACCGATGCGGCGCGTGGTCGCGCCCTCTATCCACCGGCCCTCCACCAGGAGCCGCAGCGGCGTGGCGGGCGCGCCGCGTTCGCCGCTCTGGAAAAGACTCACCAGCAGCTCCAGCGCGCGCCGCCCGATCTCCGACTCCTGCTGGTCTATGCCGGACCAGTCGTGGTCAAACACCCGCGAGAGCGTGGCCAGCGAGACATCGCCCGGCACCTCGTGCCCGGCCGCCTCCAGCCAGGGACGGATCTCGCCGACGTGGCTCACGATCGCGGTCGGCCGATGGCGGCGAAACCACTCCAGAAACGGCGCGCGCGCGGCGGCGAGGTTGCGCGGCTCGTCGCGCCCGGGGATGGCCAGCAGGGGCACGCGTTGCGCCTCATCCTGCACCGATTGAAAAAAATGGTAGGGCGACTCGAAGCTGTGGTTGGCGCGGCGCAGCGTCTCGGTCGCCGCGACCATGCCGATGCGCACGTGGCCGAGCTTGGCCAGCGCGCGCAGGGCGGTGAGCGTCGCGTTGTGCTGGTGGTTGGCCACCACATGCAGCCGGGGCGAGGCCAGCGAGTAGCCGATGGCCACGCTCGCGAAGGGCTCCACGTCGAGCCCGAGCTCGGTGCCCGAGAGCGGCTGGGGCGGAAACACCAGCCCGCGGATGCCGCGCGCGAGCAACACCTCGCGCGCCCGCTTCGGCGACATGCCGGGCTCGGCCAGCCAGAACTCCTCCAGCTTGAACCCCATCTGGGTGGCGAAGCGCAGCGCGCCCTCGTGGTAGCCGGCGATGTTGACCAGCGAGCGCCCCTCCTCGCGCACCGGGAAATTGTTTATCCACGCCAGCGTGGACTGAAACGCCACCGGCGCCTGCTTGCGCCGGTAGTTGCTCAGCGCCGTGAGCATGGGATCGGGCGCGTAGCCCAGCTCCTTGGCCAGCGCGCGGATGCGCGCGCGTTTGGCGGGCTCCACATAGGTGTCGTTCTTCAGCGCACGCCAGGCGGTGGAGACGTGCACGCCGGCGCGGGCGGCGACTTGTTTCAGGGTGACGCGAGACTCGATCATGGGCGAAACGGGGTGGGGCTGAGCGCGAAACAGATGAAAATGAAACAGTTTGCAGGCAAGCGTCTTCGTGCGCGCAAAGCCGCCTCATTTAGGATAGGCGTTCGCAGTTAACCCGATTTATTCCCCTCCCCTCCTCATGAAAAAAGTGCGCATCGGCATCGTCGGTCTCGGCAACATGGGCTACGCCCACGCCCAGAGTATTCTCGCTGGAAAAATCAACCGCCTGGAGCTCGGCGCGGTGGCGGATCTCGCCCCGGAAAAACTCGCCCGCGTGCCGCAGGTGAAGGGCTTCAAGACCGCCGACGAGATGATGGCCTCGGGCCTCATCGACGCCATCCTCATCGCCACCCCGCACTACGACCACACCACCATCGGCATCGCCGCGCTCAAGGCCGGCCTGCACGTCATGGTCGAGAAACCCATCTCGGTGCACCGCGCCGACTGCGAGCGCCTCATCGCCGCCTACAAGGGCCGCGAGAAGAAGCAGGTCTTCGCCGCGATGTTCAACCAGCGCACCGATCTCTACTACATCAAGATCCGCGAGCTCATCCGCAGCGGCGAGCTGGGCGAGATCCGCCGTGTGAACTGGATCATCACCAACTGGTTTCGCACCCACGCCTACTACGCCTCCGGCGGCTGGCGCGCGACCTGGGCCGGCGAGGGCGGCGGCGTGCTGCTCAACCAGTGCCCGCACAACCTCGATCTCTTCCAGTGGATGTTCGGCATGCCCGTGACGCTCTCCGCCGACTGCGCCTTCGGCAAATACCACGACATCGAGGTCGAGGACGACGTCACCGCGACCATGAAGTTCGCCAACGGCGCCTCCGGCGTGTTCATCACCTCCACCGGCGAATCCCCCGGCACCAACCGCCTCGAGATCACCGCCGAGCGCGGCAAGCTGGTCTACGAAAACGACAGGATCACCTATACCCGCAACGAGCAGGAAATGGGCGAGTTCTCCCGCACCACCCGCGAGTCCTTCGCCCGCCCCGCCACCTGGGATATCACCATCCCGGCGGCCGGCCACGGCGGCCAGCACAACGAGGTGCTGCAAAACTTCACCGACGCCATTCTCGACGGCGCCAAACTCGTCGCCCCCGCTCCCGAGGGCATCCACTCCGTCGAGCTCGCCAACGCCATGCTGCTCTCGGCCTGGACCGCCAAACCCGTCAAACTCCCCATCGACGGCAAGAAATACGAACGCCTCCTGAAGGCCAAAATCGCCGAGTCCGCCAAGAAGGGCAAAAAGAAGACCGTCGTCGCCGCCGCCCCGGTCGATTTCAGCAAGTCCTTCGGCAAGTAAGTCCCGCCCGCCCCCATCCCCATGAAACTCTCCCAAGTCGCCATCCAGTTCTACACCCTCCGCGATTTCTGCAAGACGACCGCCGACTACGCCGTCACCTGCAAAAAAGTCCGCGAGATCGGCTACACCGCCATCCAGCTCAGCGGCATCGGCCCCATCCCCGAGGCCGAGCTGCGCTCCATCGCGCACGGCGAGGGTCTGACCATCTGCGCCACCCATGAGAACGGCGCCAAGATCCTCGACGAGACCGACGCCGTCATCGCCCGTCTCCACGCTTTGGATACGAAGCTCACCGCCTATCCCTATCCCGCCGGCATCGATTTCAACGACCCCGCGCACGTGGACACGTTGATCAAGAAGCTGGAGATCGCCGGCGCCAAGATGCGCGCCGCCGGGCTCGGCCTCGGCTACCACAACCACGCCCACGAATTCTACCGTCCCGCCGGCGGACCGACCATTCTGGAGAGCATCTACGCCCGCACCTCGCCGGAGAACGTGCTCGCCGAGCTCGACACCTTCTGGGTGCAGCGCGGCGGTGGCGACGTCGTGGAGTGGGTGAAGCGCGTCAAAGGCCGCACCCCCTTCATCCACCTGAAGGACTACAAGGTGAACCCCTCCGGCGAACCTTCGCTGTGCGAGATCGGCGCCGGCACCCTCGACTTCAAGCGCATCATCGCCGAGGCCGAGGCCGGCGGCTGCCAGTGGTTCATCGTCGAGCAGGACCACTGCCCCGGCGACCCCTTCGTCTCCATCAAGCAGAGCTACGATTACATCAAGGCGCACCTCGTCGGCTAAAGCCGACGAGGTGGGAGACCTGAAACCTGAGACCTGAAACCTAAAAAAAACCCAGACCTAGATCCGATTTTCAGCCCTCCGATTTCCGGCCTCAGATCTCAGGTCTCAGGTCTCAGGTTTCAGCTCTCCGCCTTTCCGGTTTCAGGTCTCCGCCTTCCCGATCTCAGCTCTCCGCCTTTCCGCTTTCCGCGTTTCAACATTCCGCCCTCCCATGCCCGCCTTCCTTCACGACGACTTCCTGCTCACCACCGCAACCGCGCGCCGTCTTTACCACGAGGTGGCCAAGGGCCAGCCGATCTACGACTACCACTGCCACCTGCCGCCCGATCAGATCGCGGCCAATCGCAGCTTCGCCAACCTCACCCAGGTGTGGCTGGCGGGCGACCACTACAAGTGGCGCGCCATGCGCGCCGCCGGCGTGAACGAGGACCTCATCACCGGCGCCGCCTCCTCCGACTACGACAAGTTTCTCGCCTACTGCCGCGTCGTGCCGCAGCTCGTGCGCAACCCCCTCCACCACTGGTCGCACCTTGAGCTCCGCCGCTTCTTCGGCATCGAGCTCATGATCAACGAGGCCAACGCGCCCAAGATCTGGGAACTCGCCAACGCCAAGCTAGCCACCCCCGCCTTCACCACCCATGGCATCCTCACCGCCAACAAGGTGGCGGTGGTGTGCACCACTGACGATCCGGCCGACTCGCTCGAGCACCACGTCGCCATCGCCAAGAGCGGGCTCAAGACCCGCGTCTATCCCACCTACCGCGCCGACAAGCTCATGGCCGTGACGGCCCCCGCCGTCTTCAACGCCTGGTGCGAACAACTCGCCGCCCGCGCCGAGCTGGCCATCGCCGACCTGCCCGCCCTCCTCGAGGCGCTCGACCGTCGCCACGCGTTTTTCCACTCGATCGGCGGACGCCTCTCCGACCACGGCCTCGAAAACCTGCCCGAGGCGGACTGCACCGACGCCGA